>CAYFQS010000187.1:0-7280 GCA_964345245.1 uncultured Planctomycetaceae bacterium
AGCTGCTCGAGCGCGAGGGCGTCGAGGTCTGCCAGACCGATCGCGGCGGGGACATCACCTACCACGGTCCCGGCCAACTCGTCGCCTACCCGATTCTGCCGCTCAACGACCTGCGAATGAACCTGCGCCAGTACGTCAACTGGCTGGAGGACGTGATCATCCGCACGGTGGGGCGGTTCGGGATCGACGCCCATCGCGACGAGTGCGCGGTGGGCGTGTGGGTCACGCCCGAAGAGCAGGGAGACGCCGAGGCGATCGAGGTCGTCGACGCGCCCGACGGCTGCGCCGTGCCCAACCGCGACGCGAAGATCGCCGCGATCGGCGTGCGGGTGAAGCGGTGGGTGACGATGCACGGCCTCGCCCTCAATGTCGAGCCCAACCTCGACCATTTCAAACTCATCGTGCCCTGCGGTCTGGCCGGCCGACCGGTCACCTCCATGCGGAAGACCCTCGGAGCGATGTGTCCGACCATGGACGAGGTGAAAATCGCCCTCACGGAGATCATGCGCGCCGGCTGGGCGTGAATCGGTGTCCGCAAGCCGGAACGCGACCGAATCCGGGCCAGGGCGTCCTTCGCCCCCTGCGGGCCGGCGCACGCCATGACCGGGCTTGACGCTGTTGCCCAGCGTCCCCGCGTCGATTTCGTCCCCCGCCTTGCCACGCCTGTCGCTTCGTTCGATAATCACGCCCGTGTCATGTCCAATGAAGTGAGCCAGCGGATGTCCACGAAGAAGACCACCAGCGCACGCGGCACAAAGCAGTTCTCGCTCGGGCTCGACTTCGGCACCAACTCGGTGCGGGCCCTGATCGTCGATGTATCCAACGGCAGCGAGATCGCCAGCGCCGCGTCGAACTACCCGAGCGGCGAACACGGCGTGCTGCTCGATCCGAAGCGGCCGAACCTCGCTCGACAGAACCCCGCCGACTTCATCGAAAGCATGAACAAGGCCGTCCGTTCCGCGGTGCGGAAGGCGAAGAAGAAGTCCGGGTTCAACGTGAAGCGCATCGTGGGCATCGGGGTGGACGCGACCGGCTCCACGCCCATCCCGGTGAACAAGGCGGGCACGCCTCTCGGCATGGTGCGCGGGTTCAAGCGCGAACTCGACGCCCAGGCCTGGCTCTGGAAGGACCACACCGCCCACGAGGAAGCCGCGGAGATCACCGAGAAGGCCCGCGAGTCGAAAGACGCCTATCTCGCCAAGTGCGGCGGGGCGTATTCTTCCGAATGGTTCTGGTCGAAGATTCTGCACTGCCAGCGGCACTCGCCCAGGGTCTTCTCCGCCGCCCACACCTGGGTCGAGCAGTCGGACTACATCCCGGCCTACCTCACCGGCACGACCCGGGCGGAGCAGATGTCGCGGAGCGTCTGCGCCGCGGGCCACAAGGCGATGTACCACCCCGACTGGGGCGGGCTGCCGCGGAAGGGGTTCCTGGCCTCGCTCAACCCGCGCCTGTCCGATCTGCGCGATCGGCTGTATGACTCCGCCGTCCCGTCCGATCACCCGGCAGGGGAACTGACCCCGGACATCGCCAGGACGTTCATGCTCCCCGCGGGCCTGCCGGTGGCCACGGGCATCATCGACGCCCACGCGGGGGCGGTCGGGGCCGGGGCGAAGCCCGGCACACTGGTCAAGATCCTCGGCACCAGCACCTGCGACATGATGGTCTGGCCCCTGAGCAAGAAGCTCGTGGACATCCCCGGCCTCGCGGGCATCGTGCCCCATTCGATCATTCCGGGCATGTACGGTCTCGAAGCCGGCCAGCCCGCGGTGGGCGACATCTTCAATTGGTTCGTGAACAACCTCGTGCCGCGCGAGTTCACCGCAAAGGGCGACCCGCACGCGAATCTCAGTGCAGAAGCCGCGAAGCTCGAACCGGGTGAGAGCGGCCTGCTCGCCCTCGACTGGAACAACGGCAACCGTTCGATCCTCATCGATCCGCTGCTCACCGGGCTGATCGTCGGCCAGACGCTGCACACCACGGCCCCCGAGATCTACCGGTCCCTGATCGAAGCCACCGCGTTCGGCGCCCTGACCATCATCCGCCAGTTCGAAGGCTTCGGCTGCAAGGTGGAGCAGGTAGTCAACTGCGGCGGGATCGCGGAGAAGAACGACCTGCTCATGCAGATCTACGCCGACGTGTGCAATCGCCCGATGAAGACCAGCCGCTCGGCCGAGACCTGCGCCCTCGGCGCGGCGATCTACGGGGCTGTGGTCGGCGGGGCCTACGACAGCGTGGAAGAGGCCCAGGCCGCCATGACCGGGGTAAAGGGCAAGGTCTACAAGCCGCGGAAGAAGGCGGTCGAGGTTTACGCCGAGTTGTACAAGCTCTACCGTCGACTGCATGATGGATTCGGCAACGTGGAGGACTCCAAGCCGGACATTCAGCGACTGATGAAGGACCTGATCGACCTGCGCGATCGCGTGCGGGCCGGGTAGCGAGCCTCGGCCCGCCTCGCTTCAGCGAGTGCGGGGGGCGCCTCGTTCGTGCAGGTTCGCGCCCCGCTGAAGCGGGGCGCGCCGCTCGATCATCCTCGGCCCGGCTCGCTTCAGCGAGTGCGGGGCTCGGCCGCCGCGCCGGCCTCAGCTTGGAGTGCGTGGCATTTCATGCACCCTCAATTTGCCTTCGCCCGTTCCCGTTTGCGTCGATCCGCCGTTGTCGGCACACTGTATCGCGTCCCGGAAATTCCCGAACCGACAAGGAACCGCCATGGCTAAGAAGTCCACGAAGAAGACCACCCAACGCACCACCCGCAAGAGCAGCGACCGCTATGCGCCCGATCCGAAGATGAAGTTCACCTTCGGGCTCTGGACCGTGGGCAATCCCGGGGCCGATCCGTTCGGCTCCCCGGTCCGCGAAAAGCTCGAACCGTGGAAGCTCGTCGACCTGCTCGGCGACGTCGGGGCCTACGGCGTGAACTTTCACGACAACGACCTGATCCCCATCGACGCCACGCCCGAGGAGCGGGCCGGGATTCTCAAGAACTTCAAGAAGGCCCTCCGCGACAACGGGCTCAAGGTCCCGATGGCCACGACCAATCTGTTCAGCGAGCCGGTGTTCAAGGACGGGGCGTTCACCAGCAACGACGCCAGGGTCCGCGCCTACGCGATTCAGAAGACGATGCGGGCGATGGACCTCGGCTACGAATGCGGGGCCCGCATCTACGTGTTCTGGGGCGGCCGGGAAGGCGCCGAGTCCGATGCGACCAAGGACCCCGTCGAGGCGATCAAGCGCACCCGCGAAGCGATCAACTTCCTTTGCGAATACGCGATCAGCCAGGGCTACAAGTACAAGTTCGCCATGGAGGCCAAGCCCAACGAACCGCGCGGCCACATCTACAACGCGGTGACCGGCTCGTACCTCGCCTTTATCCACACCCTCGATCATCCGGAGATGGTCGGCGTGAACCCCGAAGTCGCCCACGAGCACATGGCGGGGCTCAACTTCGTGCACCAGGTCGCCGCCGCGCTCGAATCGGGCAAGCTCTTCCACATCGACCTCAACGACCAGGAGTTCGGGCGATACGACCAGGACTTCCGCTTCGGGTCGGCGAACCTCAAGCACGCGTTCTTCCTCGTGAAGCTGCTGGAAGACCGGGGCTACAACGGCCCTCGCCACTTCGACGCCCACGCCTATCGCCAGAGCGATTACAAGGACGTCAAGGCCTTCGCCCGTGGCTGCATGCGGACCTACATGATCCTCGCCGAGAAGGCCGAGCAGTGGAACTCCGACCGCCGCATTCAGAACCTCGTCAAGCAGATCAACCGCCAGAACCCGTCATTGCAGCGCCTGACCGGGAAGTTCACCAAGGCGAACATGAAGAAGCTGCTCGGCACCGAATTCGACCGTCACAAGCTGGCCAGTCAGTCGCTTCCCTACGAGGAACTCGACCAGCTCACCATGGAGCTGATCATGGGCGTGCGGTAACCACCAACCGCCCGTCGACCGCAGCAAACCGGATCAATCCCGGTCATGGCCTGCGTAGCTCCGCATGGGGCGAAGCAGGCCCCGGCCGGGACTTGTGTCTGGCGATCGGGTGATCGGCGGGCGTTGACCGTCATCCGAAGATCAACCGCCAACCGACCCAGAACACCGCGACGTCCACGATGGCGTGGCTGATCCATGGCGACCAGACGTTGCGGTAGCGCAGGTAGAGCCATGACCACGTGGCTCCGCCGACGAACACGCCCGCCGCGCACAGGGCGGTGATGCGCCAGTCGAAGTAGACGGTCAGGGCGAACACGTGATGCACGGTGAACAGGGCGGCGGCGAGGAGGGCGGCCGCGGCCGGCCGCACGAGCCGTTCGCACCGCCGGAAGACGAACCACCGCCAGACGTACTCCTCGAGCAGGGCGTTGACCAGCGAGATGTAGATCGCGAAGCCGACGTACAGCCCGGCGTTGTCGAACCCGCGTTCGCCCGCCGCCCGGCGCACGGCCTCGGCGTCGATCCACGTCCGGCCGATCAACGCGTACGCGGCGACGATCACCGCGCTGATCGCCACGCCCGTCGCAATCCCGGTGAGCAGGCCCGCCCGCTCGGGTTTCGACACCCGCACCGGCCGGCGCTCCACGCCCCAATGCCACCACAGCGGCAGGGCGAGCAGCCACACCTTCGCCGCCGTGTAGACGGTCTGCCCCAGCGTCGTCTGCGGCCACCACCACAACCCCGCCAGCACGCCGACCGTCGGCGCCGGCACAAGCAGGGCCAACGCCAGCAACGCCCGACGCCGGCTGCGATCGCCGTTTGCGGAATCACTCATTGTCCGTTGCCTCCGGATGCGTTCGGGAACGGGGTTCGATCACAACTTCGTCCGGGCCGATGAGGTAAAACGGCGATCCGCTCAGCGATACGCCCCCGTCCGTTGCCTGCACGACTCCGCCCAGGTGGTTACGGACTTCGGCCAGATCGCCGCGGGTGGCGACGGCTCGCTGCTTCACGTCAGGCGACAGGTTCCACGCGGCCCAGACCTTCGTGCCGTCCGGCCGTCGCCAGCCGACGACGTAGCCCGACCCCGTTGTCTCCGGTTCTCCCAGGGCTTGAGAACCGGGTGGCCGCAGTTGCGTCAGGGCCTGGTAGGCGGCGTAAGCCGGCTTCGGCGACAGGTCGCGATGCACGACGCCGAAGTGGTGCTCCTTATCCGTCGGCGAACGTTCCATGGCCTGGAACTCGTACCAGAACGCGCGATCGACGTGTGTCGACAGCATCAGCAGCATGGCCCGGGGGAGATAAGTCGCCTGCTGCCTCGGCGAGGCGCTGAGGACCGGGCCGCGCAGCGTGACCACCACCGCCCCACCCTTTAACGAACTGTTGAAGTCGTAGGCGGCGGCGACGGGAGCCGCGTATTCACCGGCCCGGCCCATGACCAGCGGGATCATACGATCGCCCGGCTCGAGAGCCGATTCGGTGAGGAAGCGGCTGCCCCGCGGCGCCTGCTTCAGGTCGATCCGGCGCCCCCATTGCTCGGGGAGCGAAAGGTCTGCCCACCGCGGCACGCCGTCGCGCGTCCAGAACGCTTCCCAGCCGATGTGCAGTTGCCGGCGGTAGGATTCCGGCGCCGCGACGGTCGCCTTGGACCAGCCGCCGTCCGGGTCGGGCGAGACCGCGTAGTAGAGAGGAACGCCCTGCCAGAATATGACGATGCCGCCCCGGCGTACGTAGTCGACCACCGCGTCGAAGGCGCGACCCGCCGGGAACGCTTCGGCCGGAGGCATGAGCAGCGCATGCGTGATCGACGGGGCGAGGGTCTGCAGGCCATCGATCCCGACGCGATGGAACGTCGCTCCGTCCGCCGCCAATCCGGGCAGAACGTCGTCGGAGGTTGTCGGCAGCGGCACGGCGGCATCGGACAGCACCGCGATTCGCCACCGCTTGCGTTTCGGCGCCAGCGCGTCGAGGCCGGTGCTGATGATGTCCGACCACCAGTCCGGCGTGTCATTGGTCGGCCAGCCGATCTCGGTCACCCAGATTGGTTTGTTCTCATCGCCATATCGAGCCATAAGCCGGCGCAGGCGGTGGAGGTCGCCGGTGATGTCGCCCTGCTCGGGGGGCACGGGATGGCAGTAGGGATGCACCGCCATCACGTCGAAGTGCCTGCCGCCGCCGCTGCGATAGACGCCTTCGATGAACGAGAGATCGACGTGCGCGGTGCCGCCGAAAACGACCAGAGCGTCAGGATCGGCCGCCTTGATCGTCGTGCAGGTCGCCTCGAGGAGCGCGGCGTAGTCAGCGGGGTTCGGCTCGGGCCAGAATTGATCGAGGTTGGGTTCGTTCCACACTTCCCACGCGGTGATCTCGTCCCGATAGCGGGTGACGAGCGTCTCGACGTATTGCCGCCAGTCGTCCAGGTGCCGATGAGCCGGATTGGCCCAGGGCACGCTGTAGTCGAGAATCGGCAGGATGCGGACGCCCGCCGCCTTCGCCCAGGCGACGGTTTCATCCAGGTGATCGAACCGCCAGACGTCGCGTTTGGGCTGAATGTTCTGCCAGGCGAAGTCGGCCCGCACCCAGCCGATGCCGGCTTCGCGCATCAGCGCCAATTCCTCCCTGGCCGTCGGGTGTTCGTCACCCCACGCCAGATGGGCGCAGACGCCGTAGGGATTTGCTGCGGTCGGCGCATCCTCTGCCCGGACGGCGGTCGTCGCGGCAAGGCCCACCAACGACACGATCACGATGGTCTGGAACATGTTCTGAATCTCGCGGGATACGGTTGGACTGTTCCGATCCCCGGGGTAAAGGACGTGAATTTCAACACGCGAGGAGTCTACTCCCCGCGCCGGTGTCTGCCAAGCTTCCTGACCCGGGCGGGCTGCAGTGCGCGTGACGGGATCGTGCGCGACGAGGCGCGCACCGGGCGGCAGATGTCGCCCGCACCCCCGGGTGACACGGAGCAGTTTTTCGTAAGTCGTTGGCGGGGTACTGTCTGGGGAATGTCGCCCCGCATGTCGTCCCATGTCATCCCCGACGTCGGGCTCGGGGGGTCGCACTGGCGGATGAAAGCGCATTGCATAAAGGGGCGACCCGCCCGCCGGGCGCGCACCGCCGCGCCGACCGGGTCGCAAACCCCGTCGCTCACGCTGCTTGTGAAATGCCGAATTCCCGCCCGGCGTGGATTTGCCGGGCGCACGTGTTCGTCCCGCCCACGCTCAGGCCGGCTCAGCTTCTCCCACCACGTGTCGCCCCCGCGCACCACCCCGACGTCCGGTGACACGGCCTCATCCGGCCACGGCGCGGCCCGGTTCACCGGGCCGCATCCACGACGCACCATCTCATGCATCTCG
>CAYFQS010000188.1:0-7273 GCA_964345245.1 uncultured Planctomycetaceae bacterium
AAGGTGTCAGGATGATTTATTGTGATGCGGGGATGGCGGGGCCGGGGCCGCGCCGGCGGGGTCGTCAGGGGGGGCGGGGTGCTGCGCGGGTATGAGATGTCGCGCGGGAGAAGTGGCCATGGCCGGTCCGTGAGGTCCGACACGGGCGAATGGATCGCCGATTCTGTTCGCTCAGATGCGGCGACCGGCCCGCCAGAGGCAAGTTTGATCGGCAGGTGATCAGGACAAGCCCCAAGCCACGAATCAAGATTTTTTGCCAATTCCCGAGATTGGACTTGATCGAACGCGGACAATCTGTATTTTACGTTTTATACAGTGACTAAGCTGAATCTCCTGGTGCCTGAATCCGGGAGCTTCTGAAGGTAGGAACTCGCATGCGTTTATCTTTTTCCCCGTTTCTGGAGTGGCTGGGCGTGTCCTCGGTGGTCGGGGCGCAGGGGGTGGAGGAATGACGACGATGACTGATCGGGCCGAGGTGATGGTGCCGCCCAAGCTTTACCGCGTGGGCGAAATCGCCCAGCACACGGGGTTGTCGCGGCAGACGCTGCACAACTACACCACCATGGGTTTGATCAAGGAATCGGATTACACGCCGGGCGGACACCGCCTGTACGATGAGAAGGTTTTTCACCGACTGCACCGAATCTCTCGGTTGAAAGAGTCGCACAACATGCGGCAGGTGCTTCGACTGATGCGCGAGAGCCAGGATGGCGAAATCGCGTGAGTGACGGGCGGGCTTGAACCGGGTCGCAGGGCCAGGCGAAGGAGCGCGAGGCCGTGACCGAACAGACCGACAACGCGAGTCCCCATTGGTCGCAGCTCTGGCAACTGCCGGTGCTGGTGGTGAGTCTGCTGATGCTTGCCGGCGGGCTGGTGCTCACCCGCAGCGCCGAGACCGGGCCGGACTACGGCGGCGCGCTCGATGAAGCGCAGCAGGCGATCGCGGCCAGCGATTTCGATCGGGCGCTGACCATTCTCTCGGACCTGGGCGACCGGCGGGTTGACCTGAATCTTGATCAACGCTATCGCCTGCGGACGCTCTACGCCGACGCGGTTTACCTGCTCCAGCAGGCGAAGGGCTGGGACGCGGCCGAGAACCATCAGAAGGTCGTCGCCAACTACGAAGAGGCCCGCGGGCTCGGCGACGATCTGGACCCGGTGCGTTATCTCTCGGCCGAGCGGCTGGAGCGGATGGCTCAATCGCTCATTTCCCTGGGCGAGGTGGGGGCGGCCCGGGAGATGCTCGCCGAGTTTGACGAGACGATCTCTCCGCACCGGCAGCGGCTGCTGAAGCGAATGGTTGTGCGTGAGATCGAGTCTCCGCAGGCGCAGCTCGCCGAGGTCGCGGAACTGATCGAGCGTTTTCTCGCCGAGCCCGGCCTCGAGGGCAAGGACGAACTCTGGGCGGTGGCCCGCGAAGCGGAACTGCTTCTCTCGCACGACCGGCCGGGGGAAGCGATCGACATGCTCCTGCGGCGGATCGCCTTTCGCCAGGCGGAAGGCCAGAGCGGGCTGGCCGAGCTGAAGACGCTGCTCGCCGAGGCGTACATTGAAGTGGGCGAGCTGCGGGAGGCCGAACGCACCTTTCTCCAGGCCCAGCAGTCGTTGGCGAGCAAATCGGACTCGTTGAACGGGCGCATCCTCGTCGGGCTGGGTCGTATCCGCTTCGCCGAGGACAACATCGTCGAGGCCCTGGAGCATTTTGCGGACGCCGTGACCGGCTACCCCGAGACGGAGGCGTATCCGTTGGCGCTGATCGGGAAGGCCGAGTGCGAAGCGCGGCTCGGCTCGCACGCCGAGGCCCTGGCCGACTATGCCATCGCGGTGGAAGGCGTGGAGGCGGGTCGACTCCGCGACATTCGTGATCGGCTTCTGAGGAGTCTGGAAAGCCGCTACGACATCCGCTACGCCCAGGCGGATTTCGAGTCGGCGCTGAAGTACCTTGAGTTGCTCATGCGGGTCGCGGGCGGCGAGCCGGCGGCTCGCCTGCTCGTGAAGCTCGCGGTCGTGCACGAACAACTCGCCCGGCAGCTACTTGGCGTTGAGGACGGCGATCCGATCAACACCGAGGCGTGGGACCGGCTGAGCACCTCGGAGAAAGCCCTGGCCCGCAAGCATTTCGAGTCATCGGCTGAGGCGTACCTGCGTCACGCCCGGGCCGTCACCGTCAACGACGACGCGGCGTTCGGCCAGAGCTTGTGGCGTGCAGGCGACAACTACGACAAGGCGGCGTTGCACAAGCGTGCCATCGAGGTGTTCGCCGAGTTCGTCGAGGCCCGGCCGAACGATCCACGCCAGCTCGAAGCGACCTTCCGCCTCGCCCAGTCCTACCAGGCCGACCGGCAGTACGAGGTGGCGGCGAAGCTGTACGAGCAACTCTGGGAGGAGCACCCGCAGAGTCCGGAGGGCTACCAGAGTCTCGTCCCTCTCGCCCAGTGCCACCTCGCCCAGGGGCCGGAGTACGTGGACGAAGCCGAGCGTGTGCTGCTCAGCGTGGTGACGGATCACCCGGCCCTGCGGCCGGAAAGCCGGGCGTACCGCCAGGCCCTGATCGAACTCGGCCGGCTGTACCACGACCGCGGCGAGGTCGGCGATTATGAACGGGCGATCACCCGCCTCACCGAAGCGGTCGAGCGTTACGGCAGCGACAACGCCGAGACCGCCGACTGGCTCATGCGGCTTGGCGAGTCGTACCGCAAGTCGGCCGATCAGATCGAGAAGGAACTCGCCGAGCCGCTCGGCCCGGCACGGAAGAAGGCCCTGGGCAACGAACGGGCCCAGCGACTCGACGAGGCGGCGCAAAGCTTCAACCGCGTGATCGACATCTACGAGGCGATCGGTGAAGCGAAGCTGGCCCGATTCGAAAAACTGCACCTTCGCAACGCCTATTTCTATCGGGCCGACTGCGCCTACGAGCTCGGTCATTATGAAGGGCCGGAAGGCGCCATCGCGCTGTACGACCGGGCGGTGCAGCGGTACGAGAAGGACCCGGCGGTGCTCGTGGCCCTGGTGCAGATCGTCAACAGCTACTGCGAACTCGGGCGGTTTGAGGAAGCCCGCACCGTCAACGAACGGGCGAAGTGGCACCTGAAGCGGATTCCTGAATCGGCGTTTGAGGACCCGACCCTGCCGATGAGTCGCGAGCACTGGCAGCGCTGGCTCGACTGGACGTCGCAGCCGGCGATGAACAAAGCCACCGCGGGCGTGGAGACCAGCGGTACGTAACCGCCGGCCGGCCTGCATTGACTGGAGTTCACGGATGAACACAAGTACGCAGCCGCAGTGGGCGAAGAAGCTGATCGAACTGCTCGACGAGCAGCGTGGCATCTACCGCCAGTTGTGCGACCTCTCGCAGCAGCAGTCGGAGATGATCGAGGCCGGGCAGGCCGAGCCGCTGCTTGCCCTGCTCGGCCGCCGGCAGGGGCTCATCGACGAGCTGGCCCAGCTCAACGGCTCCCTCGAACCCTACAAGAACCAGTGGCCCCGGCTCTGGCATGAGCTGGAAGACGAAGCCCGCGGACAGATCGAGCAGCTGATCGGGGACGTGCAGGTACTGCTCGACCGGATCGTCGAACAGGACGAACGGGACCGCCTCGCCCTCAGCGGCGAGCGGGACCGCCTCGCGGACGAACTGCAGCACGTCCGCCGCGGCTCGGCGGTGAACCAGGCGTACGGCCGACTCGGCGGGCAACCCGGAAACTCACGCTTCACGGATCAAGAAGGATGAACGCACAGAATACGGCACCACTCGAATCGCCCGCGGACGGGGCGGCGCTCGGGATCGACCAGGACGCCGACCTGATGCAGATCATGCGGGCGTACAACGAGCTCACCGACCGACTGCATCGCAGTCACGAGGTGCTTACCGAAGAGGTCCAGCGGCTCCAGGGCGAACTCGCCTCGGCGAACGCGGCCCTGCAGCGGTCCCGCCGGCTTGCGGCGCTCGGTGAGATGGCCGCGGGCATCGCCCACGAGGTCCGCAACCCGCTGGCGTCGATCCAGCTCTACGCCGAGATGCTCCGCGACGACCTCGCGGGCCAGGACGATCAGTTGGACCTCCTCCGCAAGATCTCCGTGGCGGTCCGCGGACTCGACGCGATTGTCAACGACGTGCTGATCTTCTCCCGAGACATGCAGGTGCGACCGTCGCTGACCACGGCGGGGGACCTGTTCGCCCGGGCGGCGCAGACCATCGCCCCGGTCATCGAGAACGGCGGGGTGAGCATCGAATCGTCGCAACGAAGCGGCGACATCGAGCTGGCCTGCGACACCGAACTGATGCACCAGGCGATGGTCAACCTCATACGCAACGCAGTGGATGCGATGGAGGACGAGGGCGTGATTCGCCTCGACGCGGCGATGGATGACGGCCGCGTGCAGCTCACCATCGCCGATACCGGGCCGGGAATCAGCGACGAGGCGATCGATCGGATTTTCAATCCCTTTTTCACCACGCGGGCAACGGGTACGGGGCTCGGGTTGGCCATCGTGCACCGGATCATCGACGCCCACGGCGGGTCGATCTCCGTGCACAACGACGGCGGGGCGGTATTCACGTTGACGCTGCCCGTCGATCCAGCCGCGGCCGGCGCAGAGGACGGCGCGGCTCGGACGGTGAACCAGCCCGATCAGACGACGGATGCAGCGTAAGGGAGTGCGACGTATGCCCAAGGTACTTGTAGTGGACGACAAGCAGATGGTTCGCGACAGCGTGACCACGACGCTCACGCGGGCGGGATTTCAGACCATCGCGGCCGGCGACGGCAATGCCGCGCTGGAGATGATCCCGCGCCATCGTCCCGCGGCGGTGGTGACCGACCTGAAGATGCCGGGCATGTCCGGGATCGAGCTGAACGAGAAGATCCGGGCCTTCGATTCCGACCTGCCCGTGATCGTCATGACCGCCTACGCCACGATCGAGACCGCGGTCGAGGCGATTCGCCAGGGCGCGTTTGATTACATCCAGAAACCCTTCGAGGGCGACAAGCTCGTGGTGACGGTGAAGCGGGCGGTGGATACCCACAAGCTCCGCAAGGAGAACGCGGCCCTCAAGCAGGCGGACGAGTCTGCCGCCCCCACGCGCCGACTGATTGGTGAGTCCTCGGTCATGGGCGAGGTCCACCGGCAGATCGAGCTCATCGCCGAAAGCCACGGCACGGTGCTGATCACCGGTGAAAGCGGTACGGGCAAGGAGATTGTCGCCCACACCATCCACGCCATAAGCCCGCGACATGAACAGGTGATGCTCTGCCTGAACTGCGCGGCCCTGAGCACGAGTCTGCTGGAAAGCGAGTTGTTCGGCCACGAGAAGGGGGCCTTCACCGGCGCCGACCAGGTGCGCAAGGGCCGGTTCGAACTCGCCGACGAAGGCACGCTGCTGCTTGACGAGATCTCCGAGATCAGCCCGCAGGTGCAGGCAAAATTGCTGCGGGTGCTGCAGGAGCGGCAGTTCGAACGCGTCGGGTCGTCGGTGACCATGGAAGTCGACGTGCGGGTGATCGCCACGACCAACCGCGATCTCGAGAAAGAGGTCGCCGACGACAACTTCCGGCAGGATCTGTTCTTCCGGCTGAACGTGCTGCCGGTGCATCTGCCGCCGCTGCGGGAGCGCAAGGAAGACATTCGGCTGCTCGCCGAGCATTTCCTCGCGCGGCAGGCCGGCCGCGACGGTCGCGAGCCGAAGATCTTCGACCACGAGGCGATGAAACTGCTGGCCGGCTACGACTGGCCGGGCAACGTGCGGGAACTGGAGAATATCTGCGAACGGGCGGCGGTGCTGTCCCGCGGCGAGACGATCCGGGCCGCGACCATCGCCCCCTGGCTCACTCGCACGGTCCACAACGACCTGACGCCCAAGCTCGCCGATGGCACGAAACTTGAAGACATGGAACGGCAGATGATCGTGCGAACGCTTGGCCGGTACAACGGCCACCGTGAGCGAACCGCCCGGGCGCTCGGCATTGGCGTGCGAACGCTGGGCCTGAAACTCAAGAAGTGGAAGGAAGCCGACCTTGTCGCCCAGTCGCTGTGACAACCCGACGCGCAACCCATGCGCGGCCGACGCGCAGAAATTGCGTGCCGCGAACAGGCGTTTCCCCGTCGCCGGGACTCGGACGCGGCGGCACCCGGGTTGCTCACAACCGGCGGCCGCCTTTGACATCGGGCAGGTGTGCGAATGATTCGTGGATTGCTCAACAGCGGCGCCATGCCGGCCCTCGAGCGAACGGTGCAGTTCACCGGTGCTCGACATCGGCTGCTGCTGCACAACATCGCGAACATGTCGACGCCGAACTTCCGCCCGGCCGACGTGTCGACCAAGTCGTTCCAGAAGGCGCTCGGCGAGGCGGTCGACCGGCGGCGGAGCCGGGCGGGCGGGCTCCACGGGCCGCTGCCTCTCTCGGACACCCGGCAGATGGAGTTCCGGCCCGGCGGGGTTGACCTCACGCCCCGCCCGACGCACGACAACGTACTCTTCCACGACCGCAACGACCGCAATCTCGAAGTGCTCATGAAGAACCTCGCGGAGAACACGGGCGCGCACAACATGGCCCTGGAACTGCTGCACAACCAGTTCGACATGCTCCGCAGCGCGATCCGCGAGCAGGCCTAGACAAGACAACGAAGCCCTGAACAGGCAGACAGGTAAACGATGTTTGGCTCACTGGATATTTCGACCTCGGCCCTTGTCGCCCAGCGAACGCGGCTGAACGTGATCTCGGCCAACCTGGCCAATCGTTTCTCGACGCACGATGCGGACGGCAACTACGCGCCGTTCCGCCGGCGGATTCCCGTGTTCGCCGCGGGCGATCCCGTCTCGGGCAGCGAGATGGGCGTGCACTTGAAGGAGATCGAGCTGGACGACAGCCCGTTCCGCCGCGTCCACGAGCCGGGCCATCCCGACGCCGACGCCGAGGGGTACCTCGAGTATCCCAACATCGACCCGGCGATGGAGATGGTCAACGCGATGGAAGCGAATCGGGCCTACGAGGCGAACATCACCGCCGTCGAGGCCACCAAGAACATGGTCAACAGCGCCCTTCGGTTGCTGGCGTGATGAGGTTATGATCGGCGTCGGACCGACGACGCTTTCTCGGGAGTGAAGTGAAATGCCTGATCCTCTGGGACTGATTGGCGGCAGCGGCGGGGTTCACCAATAGTGATGTTCAAGGGTGGGGGGGATTGCTGCTGGAGGGCATCGTGGGGGTTGGTGCCGGGTTCTTTGCGGTCTTGTGGCCCCGCATAACCGCCACTATCCTGTTGGTTGTTTTTGCCC
>CAYFQS010000189.1:0-7266 GCA_964345245.1 uncultured Planctomycetaceae bacterium
GCTGTCCATGCCGCTGGCGACCTTGAAGCCGACGCGGCAGGGCATGTTGGACTTGATCAGGCCGGTCACGACGTTCGCCTGCGGTCGCTGCGTGGCGAGGATGAGGTGGATACCCACCGCCCGCGCCTTCTGGGCGATGCGGACGATGAAGCCCTCGACCTCCTTGTGGGTCATGATCAGATCGGCCAGCTCGTCGATGATGAACACCAGCCGCGGCATCTTCCTGGGAATGCGGGCTTCCTCGTCTTCGCTTTGGGGTTCGAAGCGTTCCTTGAGCTCTTCCCAGTCGAGCGAGTTATAGGCGTCGATATCGCGGACGCCGGCCTCGGCGAGCAGCTCGTACCGCTCGTCCATTTTGCTCACCGCCCATTCGAGGATCGCCGCCGCCTTGCCCATGTCGGTCACCACCGGACACATCAGGTGCGGGACGTTCTTGAACTGCGACATCTCGACCATCTTCGGATCGACGAGTACGAACTTCACTTCGTCGGGCTTGCGGGTGAGCAGCCACGACATGATCACCGAGTTCATGCACACGCTCTTGCCGGAGCCGGTCGTGCCCGCGATGAGCATGTGAGGCATGGTCGCGAGGTCGGCGATGAGCGGATTGCCCGATGCGTCCTTGCCGAGGAACATCGGCAGCTTCATGTTGTCGATGACCTGCTGCCCGCCGAGCGACATCAGTTCCTTCAGTCGGACCTTCTCCTTCTTGAGGTTGGGCACCTCGATGCCGACGGTGGATTTGCCCGCGGTGTTCGGGACGATGCGAATGCTCTGGGCCTTGAGCTCACGGGCAACGTCGGAGGAGATCGCGTTGATCTGCGAGACCTTCGTGCCCGGGGCGAGGGCGACTTCGTACAGCGTGATCACCGGGCCGGAGTCGATGGCGACAACCTCGGCGTCGATGCGGTAGGTGTGTAAGGCGGTCTCGAGCACCTCGGCCTGGTCGCGGACGAGCTTCTCCATCTCCTCGTTGAAGTTCGACTCGGGATCGGCGAGCAGGTCGAGGCCCGGGAACTGGTAGCCGCTCAGGTCCTGCTGTGGCGTGGGCAGCGGTTTGCCCGGCTGATGCTTCGAGGCGAAGCTGATCGGCAGCTGCTGAATCTTCTCCTTCAGCGCTTCGGGATCCATCCCGCCGCCGCTCTTGTCCTCCATGTAAGCGCTCGGAGCGTCGGTGGCGGATTCGTCCTCGTCCTCGTCCTCCTCGTCTTCGTATTCGTCTTCTTCGATTTCCTCTTCGTCCTCGGCCTGCCCGCCGCGGCGGTACTCATCGGGATCGAAGGACTCGGTCGCCCCGAGTCCGCCGGCGTCTTCGTCGATGGGCTCTTCATCATCGACGGCGGTGGATCGCTGCTTCCCGGCGTTGGCAGACGACTTCGGCCGTTCATCACGAGGCGTGTTGAGGCGGGGCCAGCCGACGAGGGCGGGCGTGGGCTTGGGCATGTGGCGGAGTTTGCGCAGGGCCGCGACCATCGCGCCCGGCGCGGCGACGACGAGGCGATCCGCGGCCAGCGTCGCCCCCACCGCAAGGGCGACGAGCATCACCACGATCGTGCCGGGATGGCTGAACCGGGCGGCAAGTTCCTCGACCATGAAAATCGCGATGAGTCCGCCGCTGCCTTCGGGCATCTCGCCCGACTTCGGTGCGATCATGGCCCACAGCCCGCTCGCCGCGAGGGCCATGAGCACAATGCCGATGATGCGGATGGGTAGCTGACCGATGCGTCGTCCCGCGGCGGCGAAGGCGAGCAGGGCGACCGCGCCGGCGACGAGCACCCACGCCCCCTGGCCGAACATCAGGTACGCCTCGTGGGCGAAGGCCGCGCCGACCCGTCCGCACCAGTTGGCCGGCGAAGCGTTGTGCGGCACGACGGCATGCGACGGCCAATCCGCCGGGTCATAGCTGACCAGCGACAGGATCGCCAGCACACTCAGCCCGCTGAGCACAACCCAGAGCAGCGGCTTGATGATCGATCGGTTCTCGGACGACTTCTTCGTGTTTCTGGCCATAGGGCGCGCACACCTCCCGTACCGTCGTTATCGGCCGCCGCGGATGTTTCCGGCCAGTTTCGACCGCCGGACCGGCGGCTACTCCGGTTGCTGCTCGTCCGCCGGCTGAGTGGCCGGGGTCGGCTGATCGATCTGGCGGATCATGTCGCCGATCGCGGCACGGGCCGGTTTGGGCAGTTCGCGCTTCGCCTGCTCGCGAAGCCACGAGATGGCCTGCGCTTCGCGGCCGGACTTCGCCATCTCCACCATGTATCGCTTCAGCCGTCCGTTCACGGCCTTCTTGTCCGCGGCAATCCTGAAGTAGCGGACGAGCGTTTCCTGGGCGAGATCGATGCGGTCCGTGCGTAACTGCCTGTCCAGCAGGTCCACGGTGTGCTCCTCGACCATCTGCTTGACCAGCGGGTGACGGGCGGCGACGTCCGGCTGCACCGTGGACAGGGCGGCGCCCGCGCCGGCGTTGTGGATCGTCACCGCGGCGAGCAGCAGGTCCCCGTTGGAAAGCTCGTCCGGCGTCTGCAGGGCTTGGGCGGCGTAGCGCACGGCGGCGGGGTCGCCACTGAGCGCGGCGTCACGGAAACGGGCGATCAGCGGTTCGCCTTCCCGGGCAGCAACGACTTGTGCACCCGCAATGGCGTCGGCCTGGACCCGCGTGGCCGGCGAGACGCGCAGCGAAAACAGCGGATCGCCGATGAGCATCGTCTTCCACGGCCGGTACATCGGGTGGCCGGGCAGATGCCGGGCGGCGAAGGCGAGCGGCGTGCCCGCCATCGCCCGCAGGGCCAGGGCGGTTGGCGGAACGAAGGCGTTGAGGTACGGCTCGTGGATGGCGCCGAAGTACCAGTAGCCCCCGCCGGCGATCGCCCGCCCGCCGATGGTTTGCTCGTCCCACACGTTGGCCGCGGAGTAGCTGTGAATCACGTGATACGCCAGGGCCTTACCCATGGGGATGTCGAGGGGGGTGCCGCCGCCGCCGAAGGCCCAGTTCTTCGATCCGCCGGACGAGTTGAGCCAGACCATGTCGACGGTGGAGCCGGGGCCGACGGCATCGCGGAATCGGCGCAGGTTTACCAGCTTGCCGTGCAGGTGGGTAATGCGCAAGCGGCGCTGGAGTAGCCGAGCGGCGTCGGTCATGCGATAGGCGACGAAGTTATCGGCGTTGCGACGCGAGTAATCATCGGCGAGCAGGAAATGGGCCGGCCGCAGGAACAGCGAGCACATGGCCATGTACGCCGACTGGGCGGGTCCGCCAGTCAGCCGGCCGACCACGGCCAGCCGCACGCCCTGCGACGTGCGGCCGAGCAGGTCGTCGAGCGCGTACGGGCCGCCCGGCGGCTTCGGGGCCTTCGGATCGTCCGGCTGCGGCGGGTTATACCGGTAAGGATACGGCCCGGCGAGCGTGATCCCGCACCATGCGTCTTCACTCAGGACGTTCCACTTGTCGGCTTCGGCCATGATCGCGGCGTTGATCTTCGACGCCTGCTCGTGATTGAGGGTGTCGCGTTCGGCCTTTTCGGGCTGATGCGCGGCGAGGGGCTGACCCCGGCCGTGAGCGAGCGCCAGCCCGCCGGCGCGCTGAAGCCCCGCCGGATCGACCACGACGAGGCCCGGCGCGGCCGCGCCGAGTTGCAGACGCACCGATTCGTTCTGGCGGACGATCGCCTGTTTGAACGCGGCTTCGAGATCGAATTCCGCTTCCTTCGGTTGCTCGTCGGGCGCATCCCAGCGGACGACGCGGGCCGGATCAAACGCGGCAACGAATATCGGCGCGAACCACGCCTCTTCGATCAGCACCGGCCAGAAGGTGTCGTCCGTCCACTGCTCGACCGCCGCGATGAAGCTGCGCTCGTCGGGCACGAGGACCACGCGGTCGGCGACCTGGCGGTTCCGCCAGGAGGACATGCGTTCGTCGAAACCGCCGGTGAGCTGGCCCTGCATGATCTGAGCCGCGTGGCGGGCGAGACTGCGCTGCGGGGCCTCGGCGAGGGCCTTGTCCAAGTGCCGCAGCGCCGCCTGGGCGTCGCCTGCCTCCAGGGCGTCGATCGCGTGCTGCACCCGGTACATGGCGCGGGTGTCGGCGCTCGGCGGGGTCTGGGCCGGGGCGTCGACCTGGCCGCCCGCGGTGGCGGACAGCAGGGCTGCGCAGAGGGCGGCAAGCGGCAGACAGTTGCGGATCGGACGGTCGAACATGACCAACTCCTTTTGCACCAATCGGCAGGGCAGTATACCCGCCCGATCCGCCGGCTTGGAATGTGGGCAAGTTTTTCGCCGGATCGGTTTGCGTCCCTCGTGCTTATATCTGACTCTCCTGTTCAGACGACCTGCATGAGCAGGCGGCGTGAATGGAGATTCGACATGCGTGGCGTGGTGGTGATATTGACGTGGAGCGTGCTGGCCGCCGCGGTCGGCTGGCTGGTGTGGGCGCCGGAGATCGGCGCCCTCGCCGCCGGACCCTGGTCCACGCTCGGCGTCGGGCTGATCGGAGCCGCGATCTGCGTTGAAGCAAGGCGGCGTCAACTGGAGGATCAGCAGGCCAACGAATGAGCGCAACGGATGATCGGGGTCGGCCACGCACCGGCCCCGGTAAACGGGTCACCACCCGCGCAGCGTGGCCCGGTCGAAGGAAATTCGGCCGGGCCTTTTTGCTGCGCCGTCGCCGCACAAGCCGGACCGCAGCTTCAGCGAAGGTCCGGATTCAGTCGTATAAGGAGTTTGCGCATCTCGAGCCGGGCACATCCGGAGCTGCGCTCGCCCTGGGTTCGGGCGGAGAATCGCTCCCGTCCGGCCCAGGTGACGCTGGCCGCCGGCTCCTCAGTCGATGTCTATAATCACGCCCAATGACGTGACCCACCCGGTATGTCCGCTGGATTTTCATGACGCATCATCGCTTGCCTTATCCTGTTGCGGTCGTCCTGCTTCTGGCCGTGATGGCCCACGCCCAGTCGCCGCTCGACTTCTCCATGCCGGAGGGCGCAGAGGCGTCCGAACCCGTGACGGTGCGGGCGATCTGGTCCGCCGACGCGGTGCAGCAGGGCGGACAGATCGTGCTCGGCGTCGTGTTCGAGATGACCGGCGGTTACCACGTCAACGCCCACGAGCCCGGGGACCCGTCCCTGATTCCCACGACCGTGGAGACGGCGGGAGTGCCCGACGGCGTCATCGTCGGTCAGCCGCACTATCCCGAGGGCAAGCCGTTCACCATCGGCGAGGGCGAGTACGCCCAGCATGCCATCGCATACGCGGATCGGGCGGTGGCGTACGTCCCGATCGCCGTGGCCCCGGAAGCGGAGGCCGGTGAGCATCAACTGCAGGTGAAGGTCCGCTACCAGGCCTGCGACGACACGCAGTGCCTGATGCCGCGGGACGTTCGGCTTACGCCGATGTTAACGGTTGTGCCCCGGGGGCAGGCGACCGAGGCGATGAACGTCGACGACTTCGCCGAGTTCGATCCCGCCGTGTTCGACGATCTCTCGCCCGGCGTGTCGACGGTGACCTTCAACGCCTTCGGCTGGCGATTCGACATCGGTACGTCGCAGATCGTGCTGCTGCTGCTCGTGGCGGCGCTTGGGGGGCTGTTGCTCAACTTCACGCCGTGCGTGTTGCCTGTGATCCCGATCAAGATCATCGGCCTGTCGCAGGCGGCGGGAAATCGCGGACGGTGCTTCGCCCTCGGGCTGACCATGGGCATCGGCGTGACCGCCTTCTGGCTCGCCCTCGGCGCGGTCATCGCCGGCAGCATCGCGCTGGCCGAGTCCACCGGCGAGAGTGGGACGGGCATCACCGCCACCAACGAACTGTTCCAGTACCCGCTGTTCACCATCGTGGTCGGCGGGATCATCGCCGCCATGGCCGTCGGCATGTGCGGGTTGTTCACCATCCAGCTCCCGCAGTGGGTCTACCGGATCAATCCGAAGCATGACTCGTTGCCCGGCTCGTTCGGGTTCGGGATCATGACCGCGGTGCTCTCCACGCCTTGCACGGCGCCGTTCATGGGCGCGGCGGTGGCGTGGGCGGCCACCCGGAATCCGATCACGACGCTGACCGTCTTCGCCGCGGTCGGCGCGGGCATGGCCGCGCCTTACGTGATCCTTTCGGCCTTCCCGAGATTGGTCGACCGCATGCCCCGCACCGGCCCGGCGAGTGAACTGATCAAGCAGGTGATGGGCCTGCTGCTGCTCGCGGCGGCGGCGTATTTCGTCGGGATCGGGGCGAGTTCGCTCTTCGCCGATCCGCCCCAGCCGCCATCGCTCGTCTACTGGTGGCCGGTCATGGCCTTCATCGCCGCGGCCGGCGGGTGGCTCATCGTCCGGACGTTGCGAATCACGGGTCGCACCGGGCCTCGCATCGTGTTCACCATCGTCGGCGTCCTGTTCATCGCCGGCGGCGGATACGGCGCCGTCACCCTCACCGACCGCGGCCCGATCGACTGGGTCTACTACTCGCCCGAGAAGTTCGAGCAGGCCGTCGCCAACGGCGAGGTCGTCGTCCTCGACTTTACCGCGGAGTGGTGTTTGAACTGCAAAACGCTCGAGCACGGCGTGCTGCACCGGGACGAGGTCGTCGCGGCGCTGCACAGCGACGGCGTGACGCCGATGAAGGTCGACATCACCCACGGCAATGAGGCGGGTACGGCAAAACTCCACGCGGTCGGTCGCCTGACCATCCCCCTGCTCGTGGTCTACGCTCCCAATGGGGATGAAGTCTTCAAGTCCGACGCCTACGGTCCGCGGCAGGTGATCGACGCGATCCAAATCGCGAAGTCGTCCGAAGGGCCATAAACCATCTGCGCCGGACGCTGAGCACGACGGACAGAGCCGGCCGGCAGGTGGTCGTCGCTTATTGCCTGCGGCGTCGCAGGGCCATCAGCCCGACCAGTCCCAGGCACGTGATCGACGCCGGTTCGGGGACCACCTCGCCATGAAGCACGATGTTGTCAATGCTCAAGTCGTGATCTGAACTCGTGACCTTCCCGCTCTGCCACACGTACAGCCGCAGTTCCGTCGCCGCGGTCAGTTGCTGAACTGATGCGTCATCGCTGAGTGTGATGCTTCGACTATGCCACGAATCTGCTCCGCCCATGGTGGCGGTGCCGAGCGAGGCGGCGAACCCGTTCGCGCTGCTGTAGAGCGAAAAAGCATCTTTTCCGGATTCGCTGTTGAGTCCTCTCGCGGTATGGTGGAAATCGAAAGTGAGACTATCGAGATTGATCGACATAGCGCACACCGGCCACCACATCCATGGCATCAAAAAAGGTGAGCT
>CAYFQS010000190.1:0-7252 GCA_964345245.1 uncultured Planctomycetaceae bacterium
TGATACGCGATGGCATGAAGATTCAGGTCGATGCTCGCGATCGGCGTCGGCGCCAGGTCGCAGATCACCGCGTGGTTGCCGGCGCCGAGCACAGCCACGTCCTCCGGCACGCGCATCCCCGCACCGATGCAGAGATTGATCACCAACGCCGCGGCAAAGTCGATCGCCGCGAAGACGGCCAGCGGCTTGTGCTGCTCGTGCAGCCACGCACGCAGCCGCGCCGCGTCCCGGGCCGTGGCTGTGTCCTGCATCGCCGGATCGAACGGCACCTCGATCGTCGCGGCCTCGATCCCGGCTTCCGCCACTGCGGTGAGAAATGCGTCCCGTCGCGCCCGGCTCCAGGCGACCGGGATGCCGCAGAAACCCAGGTGCTCAAACCCCCGCTCCAGCAGCACGTTTGCCGCCAGCCGGCCGACCGCCGCGTCATCCACGTCCACCGCCGGGTGCCGGACCTCCTGACGCGGCAGCAGGTCAACCGCCGGCACCCCGGCCTTCGAGGCGGCGCGCATTGCGGACCCATCGCACCACGCCAGAACCCCGTCAATGTGAGTCTGCCTCAGCCACGACGCCGTCACCGGGAAGCCCGCGCTGTGCGTCGAGATCAACCAGCGCGGGTGCTCCGTCGCGAATGCCTTCAGGCCCGCAACCACGTCGCCGGCCAGCAGCGGCGACCCCTTCAGGATGACCTCGATGTGGGTGAACATGGCTTCTACACTCGAACCAGGGCGTGTCCAGATTATACAAGAAATTTGACAATATTATTCAATCTTTCCCCGCGCTCTTGCGGTTTAATGCACCAGCTCGTTTACGTGATCGGCAGGTTCGTTCCCGCCGATCGGACCCCATCGAATGGAGCTAACAGGAGATTTAGCTATGACACTTTTTCCGTTTTCGCAGAGGCAAGAAAACAGCCGGCACCCGATGTCCGCCCTGCTCGCCGCGACCGTGCTGTTCGCTGGCGCCGGCTCGGCCGAGTCCGCAGTCATGGGCATCGACAGCGTGACCACGTCGCCGGCCTTGTCGACATTCCCCACAGCCGGCGTGAACAATGAAGCTGTCGTGACAGGAATCACCATCAACGGCGATGACTTCATCGTTGACGACACGGCCACGGTGGACGGTAGCTCTCCAGCAATGTGGTGGGCCTCAGATGCCAATCAGCCCAGCACTGACGTAGCCGCGATGAGCGGGTCGGTGATCACCGAGGGCGCCCTCAATGTGGACAAGGGCGCCGTGTTTACTTTCAGCCGGGAAGTGACCGACGATGACTGGATTTTCATCACCGAGCTCAACGGTGATCAAGACGTGACGATCAAGCCAACCGATGCTGGGAACGCGATCTCCACATGGGAGTTGGACATCGCTGCCGGCGATTGGGGCGGCTCGCTTTTTACGCTGGATGATCCGAAACGCTCGGACAATAATCACCGTCTCGACGATCCGTCCATGAACGGCGTCGCATTCCAACTCGGCGACTTCACCGGCGGCACCGGCACGCTCACCGGCGTCAATGGGATCGAGATCGACAAACCCGGCAGACAGGTTGACATCTCGGTCGTCGGCCTCGCCGTGATCCCCGAGCCGGCGACGGTCGGCCTCATTGCAATCGGTAGCCTCATGACGCTTGGCCGGCGTCGGCGGGCGTGAGTGTTGTCCTGCTTGAAAGTCTTCCATGAATTCCCGCACCTTGACCGTGTCAGACGGTGCCTCAGTCGTTCGTGGTTCTTACCGTGACGCAATGCCCGGCACACGGCTGGGGTGCGTCGCGCCGCGACACGCGTCCGAAATCGCCGCATCACCGCTCGGCGTCGGGTTCGAATGCCTGGACCGAAGGATGTTCGATCCCGACCGGGTGTACGACCGCGTTAGCCAACTTGGCGTGAAGTGGGCGCGTGTGCAGACGGGGTGGTCGCGATGTGAGACGGTGGAGGGCGAGTACGACTTCGCCTGGCTGGACGAGATCGTCGACAACCTGCTCAAGCGCGACGTCCAGCCGTGGTTCAACCTCGGCTACGGCAATCAGGTTTACATCCCCGACGCGCCGACCTTCGACGCGGTGGGCTGGGCGCCGATCTTCACCGAGCGCGCACGCACCGGCTGGCAGCACTATGTCGCGGCGCTGGCCGAGCACTTCGCCGATCGTGTGAAGCACTGGGAGGTGTGGAACGAGGCGAACGCGCGGGGCAACTTCTGGCGCCCCAAAGACCCCGACGCCGGCGACTACGCCTGGCTGGTTCGTCTGAGCGCCGAGGCGGTTCGCCCGCGGGTGCCCGAGGCGAAGATGATCGGCGGCGTGGTCTGCACCGGGCTGCGGGCCCGCACCATGCGGTTCATCGAGGACATGCTCGAGGCCGGCGTCGGCGACCAGCTCGACGCCGTCTCGTACCACCCGTACTACTGGAACCCCGACGAGGGCGACGCGACCTACTTCGAAGCGCTGCGTGACCTCGTGCAGCGGTACAACGCGAGCCTCGAGCTCTGGCAGGGCGAGAGCGGCGGGAACAATCAGCCGGGGCAGCGCGGCGCGATGCACATGGGCCCGTGGACGCAGACGATCCACGCCAAGTGGACCGCCCGCCGCACGCTGGTCGACCTGCGCAACGGCGCGGCGGTCACGTCCTACTTCCACATCAGCGACTTCGAGAACTATGTGCTCGGCGGCGCGGAAGGCAAAGCCGCCCGCCACGGCCTGCTCACCGGGCCCGACTACGAACCCACGCAGGCGTACTTCACCTATCAATGCCTCGGTGCGCTGTTCGACCGCGAGACGGTGCGGGACAAGCGTTGCGTGGTGTACCCGCCGGGCCGGGGGTTGCGGGACAGCGACGTCGATGATTCACGCTCCGAGTTGGAGCACATGGCGCTGCGTTGGGCGGGCTTTGCGCGAAACGGTCGGCCGATGTGGGCGTTCTGGATGCCGACCGACGTGTTCCGCGAGGACGAGCCGCCCGGGGGGCCGCTGGTCGTGTGGGCGCCCAAGGCCTTGCCGCTGGAAAGCCCGGTGCTGATCGATCCGCTGGACCAGTCGGTGTACGAACTGTCGATGACCCGCGACGAAGAAGGCGCGTGGCACTGCGACGACCCGCCGCCTCGCTTGGATCACCCGCTGATCATCACGGATCGCAGCGTCTTGGAGCTTGACCGATGAGCGGGCCCATCGCATCATCGCGGTGCGTTCGATCGGATCTGAATCCATGGCCGACAAGCAACCGTATGTCACCGCACAAAGCCAGGTGATCGACCAGACGGGTCGTCGTTCGGTGGCCCATGCGCGACGCGGGCTGGTCCGGGATATGGTCGGCAAACTCACGGCGGCCGCGCCCGACGGCGGAAGCCCCATCGTGTTGCGGATCGATGCGGATCTGGGTGGGTTCGATCGGTGGCGGGTCGACGCCGACGCGTCGGGCATCGTCATCACGGGCAGCGACGAACTGGGCTGTGTTCACGGCGTGTACGATTTTGCCGAGCGATTCCTCGACGCCGACCCGATGCAGTGGGTCACCCGCATCACGCCGCCGCTCACCGACCGCGTGGAAGTTCCAGTCGGTACGTGGGCATCCCCTCTTCGCACGTTTCGCCACCGGGGCTTTTTCTTCAACGACGAGGACCTGCTCGTGGGCTTCCAGAGGAAGGAGGTCCGCGACGGCTTCAACACGGAAGTCTGGGAGCGGCTTTTCGAAACGCTGCTGCGGCTGGGCGGGACGTGCGTCATCCCCGGGACCAACATCTTCAGCGATGAGCGGCAGGTCCGCCTCGCGTCGGAGATGGGTTTGTACACCGCCCAGCATCACGCCGAGCCGGTGGGCTGCCCGACGTACCACTGCTGGCCGCGGCAGTTGCCCTATTCGCTGAACGAGCACGAGGACGTGTTCGTGCTGAACTGGCGCCGGGCGATCGAACGGCAGGCCGGGGAGAAGGTCATCTGGACACTGGGCTTTCGCGGCTTCCTCGACGGCGCGTTCTGGCACAACGACCCGACGCTCGGCCCGGATGCGAGCGACGAGCAGAAGGCGGCGGTGATCAACCGGGCCGTGGCGCTGCAGCATCGCCTGGTCCTTGAGCATCGGCACGATGACGACCACGCGTTCGTGTTCTACTGCCGCGGCGAGATGTTTCCGCTGCTGGAAGGAGGCCTGCTCGAGCTGCCGCCGGGAACGACGCTGCTGCTGACGCCCGATCAACTGGACGCCGACGCGGTGAGCCGCGACAGTCCGACCGGCGTGTACGCATGGGCCAACTTCTTCAACCGCATGTCGGACATGCGGATCATGAGCAGATCGCCGGTCGAGATCGGCCGGACGATGGAAGCCGCCGTGCAGCACGGCCGCACCGACATGCTGCTGCTCAACGTGGGCAACCTGCGGGAGAAGGGTTTTCACATCCGCCAGTACATGAACCTCGCCCGCGATCACGAGGGCTGGCGCGAGTCGGCCGGTGGGGATGCGTGGTTCGCCACGTACGCCCGTGATGTGCTCGGGACCGATTCGCCCGACGTGCAGGACGTCTATCGCCGGCTGGTGGGTATCCGCAACGCGCTGATCGAGCGGGGCGACGAGGCGTACTTCACGCTCGTGGAGATCATGCTGCGTGAGCTGTACACCCACGGATCGGGCGCGGAAGCGATGATTTTGAAACGCATCCCCGGCCCCACAATGCGGGAAAAAGCGCGGGCACTGGCCGACGCATTCGATAAATCCGCGAGCGAATGGGAGGTCGCGTGGCACCGGGCCCGTACGGTCGAAGCCCGAGTCGATCCCGCCGCGAGGCTCTTCTTTCAGCAGGAGGCGCTGGCCCAGACCGAGAAGATGCATCACCTCGACGCGACGATTCACGACTTCGCCGCGTCGATCGTCTCGTACTTCGAGCAGCGCTACCAGGACGCCCGCAACCAGTCCTGGCAGGCGGTGCGTCACGTCGGCGATGCACTGGACCTCGAACGCCGCATCGACACCGATCGGTTCCAGGGCTGGCACCGCAACGACACCAACTGTCGCACGTGGAAGATCCGCGACCTGCTGACCACGTGGCACCGGATGCTGGACGACTTGCGGTTCGTCTCGCTGCCGTTCCAGAGTCGCAACACGAAACTCGTGTACCGGCACCAGTACCAGCCGGGATTCGACAGCGAATACCGAGGTCGTGGCGAGCTGATCCTTGACCACGATCCCGGCTTGCCGCACGAGGAGGACCGGCGATGAAAGTGACCGATGTCCGCACGCTGATCTGCCACGCGTACCGGTGCAACTGGGTGTTCGTGATCGTCGAGACCGACGCGGGCTTGCGCGGCATCGGCGAAGCGACGCTCGAGATGCGCGAGCGAACCGTCGCCACCGCGGTCGACGAACTCAGGCGGACCCTCGTCGGCCGGAACCCGCACGACATCGAGGCGTTCTGGCACGAGGCGTATCGTGACGGGTACTGGCGCGGCGGCGCGGTGATGATGAGTGCGCTGGCGGGCGTGGAGATCGCGCTGTGGGACCTCAAGGGCAAAGCCCTCGGCGTGCCGGTCTATCAGCTGCTGGGCGGGAAGGTGCGTGACCGCGTGCCCTGCTACGCCAATGGCTGGTTCGTCCCCGCGAAGACGCCCGACGAGTTCGCAACCAAGGCCGTTGAAGCCGTGAACGCGGGCTTTACCGGGCTCAAGTGGGACCCCTTCGGCAGCGCGTACCTGTCGCTGGATCGCAGGCAGTTCGGCGAAGCGATGGCGTGCGTCGAGGCGGTGCACGCGGCGGTGGGCGATCGGGCGGACCTGCTGATCGAAGGGCACGGGCGGTTCGACGTCGCCACCGCGGTGCGGATCGGGCGGGCGCTGGAACGGTTCGACGTGCTGTGGTTCGAGGAGCCGGTCCCGCCGGACAATCTCGATGCGCTGATGGAGGTGAAGCGGCGATCGCGGGTGCCCATCGCGGCGGGGGAGCGTTTGTATTCGCGCTGGGACTACCGGCGTTTCTTCGAGATGGGCGCGGCCGACTTCGCCCAGCCCGACGTCACACACGCCGGCGGGATCATGGAACTGAAGAAGATCGCCGCGATGGCCGAGGCGTGCCACATCCCGCTCTGCCCGCATAATCCCAGCGGCCCGGTGGCCAACGCCGCGACGCTGCAGCTCGCCGCGTGCTGCCCCAACTTCCGTGTACTCGAAACCATGTCCAGCGACGTGCCTTGGCGAAGCGAGATCTGCGACGAGCATGTGGGGGTTGAAGCCGGCTGCATGTTCATCCCCGACCGTCCCGGGCTCGGCGTCGAGTTGAACGAGGACGCCATCGCCGAGCACCCGTACGAGCCGAAGAACCTTCGGCACTACCGCGGCGACCTGACCGATATCCGCCCGCCGGATGCGAAGGGGTATCTCGGACCGAGCGACGCTTCGGAGTCTTCGTCGTGAGCGACCCCCGCCGCATTGCGCTGGTCACCGGCGCGGCCCGACACACCGGGTACGCCATTGCTGCCGAGCTGCTGCGGCAGGGCATGCGCGTCTACGTGAACGACCTAGACGAGGACGCGGTGCGATCCGCCGTCGCGTCGCTCGGGGAGGAAGCCCGTCCCGCCCCGGCCGACCTTTCGCAACCCAAGGCGGTCGACGCGATGTGCCAGCGCGTGCTCGACGACGCCGGCCGAATCGACCTGCTGGTCAACAACGCGTGCCACCACGGGATCGGCCTCGGCTTTCTGGACACGCCGATGGCCCTGCTCGATGAGGTGCTGGACGTCAACGTGCAGGCCGTGTTTCAGCTCAGCCAGCGCGCCGCCGCGGCAATGATCGAGAGGGGCGGCGGCAACATCGTGCACATCGGCTCGAACACCAGCCATCGCGCGATCCGCAACCGCAGCGCGTACATCGCCAGCAAGGGCGCGATCGACAGCCTCACCCGCGCAATGGCGCTCGAACTCGCGCCCCACCACGTGCGAGTGAACGCCGTGGCCCCCGGCTACGTCCGTACCACCCGCTGGGAGGACCTGCCCGCCGATACCGTGGAGCGGCGACACAACAACATCCCCCTCCGCTTCGAAGCCGACGGGAAAGACGTCGCCCGCGCCGTGGCGTTTCTCGGTAGCGATGCGGCGCGTCGCATCACCGGGCAGCGCATCGTCGTCGACGGCGGCATGGACATCCAACTCGCCCCGCCCGACGCCGACATCTAAGCGCATCGCTCCGCGTTACGTCTCGCTACCAACCGAATCATGACCTCACCCGACCGCCCCAACATCCTGATCATCATGACCGACCAGCACAGCCCGCGGCAGCTTGGCT
>CAYFQS010000191.1:0-7226 GCA_964345245.1 uncultured Planctomycetaceae bacterium
GGGTGGATTCCCGCCTCGGCGGGGATCATGTCCGGCTTCCGCTGCACGTCGACGCCCGGGATCAAGGACGACCTGATCCACGCCGGGGCCGAGTGGGTGGACGAGCAGGTCGTGGTCGACCGCCACATGATTTCGAGTCGGCGGCCGCCGGACCTGCCGGCGTTCTGCCGCGAGATCGTCAAGTTTCTCGGCGCGTGATGTAAGGGTCCGTGATCGCACCGGGGAGATTCGGATCTTCGCTTACGCTCCAGTCCGGCTTGGCGTGTGGTCACACGAGCACGCTGCGTTATAATGCCCGTTTCACTCGCACTGCAGGAGCGCGCCATGCCCAGGATCATCGAAGGCGGTCTCGTTGCCGACGGACTGAAGTTCGCCGTCGCGGTCAGCCGGTTCAACGACTTCATCACGAGCAAGCTGGTCGAAGGCGCGCTGGACACCATCGCCCGCCACGGCGGGCAGACGGATGACGTGGTGATCGTGAAGGTGCCGGGCAGCTACGAGTTGCCGCTGACGTGCAAGAAGCTCGCGGCCGGCGGCGACTACGACGCCGTGATCGCCCTCGGGGCGGTAATCCGTGGCGGGACGCCGCACTACGACTACATCGCCAGCGAGGCGGCGAAGGGCATCGCCCAGGCGTCGATGGACACGGGCGTGCCGATCGTGTTCGGGGTGATCACGGCCGAGACGCTGGAGCAGGCGATCGAGCGTGCCGGGACGAAACAGGGCAACGCCGGGGCGAATGCCGCCGCCGGGGCCATCGAGATGGCCGGGGTGATGAAGCAGCTTTGAGTGGGCGAGTACCGGGCGCCGGCGGCCCGTCCGCCCGAGAGCCGAGGATGACGCCGCCGCCTATGGCCAACCGACGACACATTCGGGAGATCGCCCTCCAGGCGCTGTACCAGCTCGAAGCCCGCGGCGAGGCGGACCTCGCAGACGTGCAGCGCAGCGTGCGGGAATCGCCGTTCAAACGTGACGAGAAGCAGGCCGGGCTCGACCTCGCCGCTCGGGCGTGGGCGACCCGGGAGACCGCGGACCGCCTCGCGACCGAGCTCGCCCCGACCTGGCCGAGCTCGCGCCAGCCGCCGGTCGATCGCGGCATCCTCCGACTGGCGTGGCAGGAGATGGCCAGTGGCGAGGTTCCGCCCCGTGTGGCGATCAACGAGGCCGTCGAACTCGCCAAGACTTTCAGCACCGAGCGCAGCCCGGCGTTCATCAACGGCGTGCTCGACAAGATGATGCGCCGCCTCGAAGCCGAACCCGACCTCAAGGCCGCCCCCGAGAACCCCGAGCCCGATGACGCCTGGCTATCCGACGCTGTGAACCAACCACCCGACGAAACCTCCTGACGGTTGACCACTGAACCATGGGCCTGTTCCGCACCGCCATCAACAAAGTCAAGCAGGGGCTCGGCAAGACCCGCAGCACCCTGATGAGCGGCGTGCGCTCGATGCTCATCGGGCGGGCGCTGTCCGACGAACTGCTCGACGAACTCGAAGCCCGCCTTATCGGTGCCGACGTGGGCGTGCAGACGACCACGCAGCTCATCGCCGAGCTGCGCGATTCCTACAAGGCCGGCGAGATCAAGAGCGGCGACGAGGTGCTCGAATTCCTGAAGCGCCGCATGGAGAAGATGTGGCCGGAGGCGGATCGGCGGATTCGCTTCGCCGAGTCCGGGCCGACCGTCATCCTCGTCGCGGGGATCAACGGCTCGGGCAAAACCACGAGCATCGCCAAGATCGCCAAGGCCCTGCGGGACGAGGATCGCACGGTGATCGTCGCGGCGTGTGATACGTTTCGGGCCGCGGCGGTGGAGCAGCTGGAAATCTGGTCGCAGCGGCTCGGCGTCGAGATCATCAAGGGCAAGCAGGGCGGCGATCCGGCGGCCGTCGCCTTCGACGCCTGCGAGGCGGCCGAGGCCCGCGACGCCGACGTGCTGCTCATCGATACCGCCGGTCGGCTTCACACCCAGGAACACCTCATGCGGCAGCTCAGCAAAATCCGCGACGTCGTGACCCGCAAAATCCCCGGCGGGCCGCACGAGGTCATGCTCGTGCTCGACGCCACCACCGGGCAGAACGCGATTCAGCAGGCGAAGCTGTTCAAGCAGGCGATCGACGTGACCGGCCTCTTCCTCGCCAAGCTCGACGGCACCGCCCGCGGCGGGATCGTGGTCGCCATCCGCGAGCAGGTCGATATCCCGGTCAAATTCATCGGCGTCGGCGAAACGCCCGAAGACGTCGAACCCTTCGATCCTCACAGCTTCGTCGAAGCCCTCTTCGCCGAATGACCCTCACGACGCCGCGACCGCCGGGCGCGCCCCCGTCCGCCCCGGAATCCATCCGAACCCACGTCACGCGTCCAGCATGTCGATGTAGGCCCCCGCGATCAGATCACCCGCCGCGATCTCCATCGCGGCCATCAGCGCCTCCGCCGAACGTCGCCCCGCCGCATCGCTCTCGCCCTCCGCCAGCACGACTTCGAGTTCGATGAAATCACCGAGCGTCTCGACGCGGTCGAAGTGCACCCGCGTTCGGCCGACCATGAACAGCTCGCGTCGCTTGCGCACTTCGCCCCGCACGCCGAGCGCGGCATTGAGCAGATCACGCATCGCGGCTGCGTTCGCGACCGGGCTGATGTGGTAATCGCAGCGCTTCGCCGCGGCGTCGTCCGGCCGGTCGTAGTGGATCAACTCGCCGCTGCCGTCGGCGAACTCGCGCAGCTTGAGGCGGCCGGCACTCACGCCGAAGAACGTATCCCGCTGGTCGACGAGCCGCGCCGGGCCGTCGGCGAGCGCGGCGGCCAGCGTACGCTGTCGCGCGACGTCGCGGGCTGTCGCCTTGATCTCGACGTTCGCCGGCATGCCGCCCGCTACTCCTCGGTCGCGTACTTCTTCGAGATCTTGCACAGCCGCCGGTGATACGCCTTGTAGGCCGCGATGATCCGCCGCTTGTTCTTGAGGATGAGCATGTTTTCGGCGTTGCGCCGGTCCGCCGAGTGCGTGAAGTTGAAGCTGCCGGTGACCAGCACCGAATCGTCGATGATCAGCACCTTGTTGTGCATGGTCATCTCCTCGGGGCCGATGTAGACGGTGATCCCGGCCCGGCGAATCTTGAGTCGGGCGCCGCCCTTCACGTCGGCCGTTTCGTGATCGAGCAGCACCTCGACATCGACGCCGCGGTCGTGAGCGTCGATGACCGCGTCGATGACGTGGTCATGGGTGAAGTAGAACGCCTCCATGATGATCGATTTGCGGGCGCTGCTGATCAGGTGGACCAGCGCGTCGGCCGCTCCGCCGCCCGGCGAGAAGTACACCGCGATGTTGTCCTCAACCACCGCGGGCTTTGGCGGGGCCGCGGCACGCTCCGCCGCGTCCCCGGTCATCACCGCGGCAAAGGCGATCAAGACCCCAAGCGTTCTCACTCGCTTCATCGTTGTTCCTTCGGTCGGTTGCGTTTGCCCTATCGCCGCCGGCGCACCTGGTTGCCCGAGGCCCGGTCCACCAGTCCCCGCAATTGTAGAAACGTGAGGTGCGACTGCACGGCCGGGGCGGTGAGTTGTGTGCGATGGCACACCGCGTCGATGAGCGTCGGCTCCCGGCCGATCGCGGCGAACACCTGACGCTGCTCGTCGGTAAGTCCGGCGACGACGGGATCGCCATCGTCGCCATCACCGGCCTCATCGCCCGCCGGTTCGCGTTCGGCCAGCGCGCCCTTGAGCGTCTGCCCCGCTTCGCCCAGGGCGTCGAGCACGTCCCCGCCGTTGGTCACGAGCTGTGCCCAGCCCTCGCGAATGATGCGGTGGCAGCCCACGCTGGCGGGGGAATCGACCCGCCCCGGCAGGGCCATCACCTCGCGGTGATGTTCCTCGGCCGCGAGCCGGGCGGTGATCAGGGCGCCGCTGCGAGCGGCGGCCTCGACCACGAGCACGCCCAGGGACAGCCCCGAGATGATCCGATTCCGCCGGGGAAAGTTCTCCGCCAGCGGTGGGGCGGTCATGGGCAGTTCGCTGATCACCGCGCCGCGCCCGTCGGCGATGGCGTCGTACAACTCGTGGTTCTCCGGCGGATAGGTCTCGGCGAGCCCGCAGCCGAGCACGGCGATGCTCCGCCCGCCGATCCGCAGGGCCGCCTGGTGCGCGGCGGTGTCGATCCCCCGCGCCCCGCCGCTGATGATCGTCAGGCCCGCCTGCGCGCCCATCGCGGCCATGCGGTCGGCCTGCTCCCGGCCGTAATGCGTGCAACGCCGCGAACCCACGATCGCCAGCGACACACTGTCCTCCGGCTCGAGTTCGCCTCGCACGAACAGAAGCGGCGGCGGGTCCGGGATGTGCCGCAGCAGGGCGGGGTAGCCGTCGTCTTCGATCGTAAGCAGCGTGACCCCGTGGGCTTCGATCAGCCCCCACTGGGCGTCGAGGTCCACCGCGTCGAGTTCACGGCGGATGTCGGCCGCACGCTTCCCGGCGATCCCCTCCACCTGCTTGAGTTGGCTGACCCCGGCCCGGCAGATGTCGATCGGCGAGCCGAACGCGGCCTGCAGCCGCCCGGTCAACACCGGCCCGAGCCCCCGCACCGACGCCAATCGCAACTGGGCATCCAGCAACTCACTGCGCATGCCGCGAAGTGTAGCACCCGCGAGGCGCGGCTGAAACCGCGGGAGACCGGACGTACGACCACCCAGCCGAAGACATGCCGCGAAGAACCGTTTCTGTCGACAAAAAGGCAGCCGAGCACGGCGCGGGCACCCGGCCGGTCTTGGAGTTGAGGCAAACGGGCCGGAAAGACGATCGTCGCCCACGACCTGACGTCTGCTCTGCGTTTTGCGGCTGCTTGGATATCCGCTGAGTCCGAAGTATCAGCCCCTTCGAAGGACGTCGCTTACTTCCGTCTTCCGTTGCTTTCCTCCTGCCGAAAGGGTTGTGAGTTACTCGGTGGTGCGGGCGGAGGCCGGCGGGGTCCAGAGGTGCACGAGGTTCTTACCGTGGTACTGTTCTTCAATGAGCAGGAGGTACTGCCCGTTGTCGCGCTGGTAGGCGTTCAGGCCGTGCTTCATGTCGACCCATCCGACCATCCCGAAACGCTCGGGCGACCAGATCTTGCCGACAAGCTTGCCGTCGGTTTTGCGGTGGGCGTAGATTGCCAGACGAGCCCGGGTATGGCCCCTGATCGGACGGCAATAGGCGGTGAAGACATAGTCGCCAGCGACGGCGACGGATTTCGGCGGCGCCGGGTCCTTGAAGGTCGAATCGTGCGGCAGCTTCATTCGCCACTTCTCCCGCCGGTCGCCTTTGACCCAGTTGTCGTAGCGGGCGAGCACGCCGCCGATCAGGCCCCAACTGACCGGCTGGACATCGGCGGTGTAGCCCGAGACGTACATCGTGTCGGTTTGCGGGACGTAGACGACGCGCTTGACGCCGGTGAAGCCGTCGGGCAGGGGCCACGTGTCCGGCTCATCGAGGTTATAGCGCGGGGCGCCATCGTCGTTCCAACCGAGGACGGGCCATCGCTTGATGGTCTTCCCGGGGTTGGCGGTGTCCCCTGACCAGATGCTGCCCTGTTCGTCGAGGTACCAGGCCCAGCCGCCTCTGCCCCTGAGGTCGACCACCCGGCGCGCGATGTGCGAATCGGGTCCTTCAAAAGTGTACAGTTGTGGGCCGCCGGTCGTCTGGCCGCTGATCGCCATCAGTCGTCTGCCCCCCACGCGCTGCATGACGACCCCGCCGGCGCCGCGGCCGGGTTCGGACACGGGGTCGCAGGTGATCGCCTCCACCGACCAGTGTTCACCCTCGGGTGCATCGGGGTCGAACGACATGATGGAGTACGGGCCGTACAGCGTCCGTCCGTCGCTGGCCGGGTCGACGTCGAACACGTCCACCGCCGGCAGCGACCACAACTGCCAGCGGAGGTCGCTGTCCGGGCCGATGCTGCGCAGGCAGGTTCCCGCGGCGAGCGAATGGCCGATGGTCATTGCTACGTAGAGGTTGCCTTCGTCATCAAGGTTGGCGCCGCGCATGCTGTAGAGTTTGTCCGGGGCGACCTTGCCCGGCGTACCGGCACGCAAGCCACCCTCGCGGCCCCACCTCTTCGTCAGCCGGGGCTCGGCCGAGACGTCGTAGACCAGCACCTGCTGTCGCTCGCCGTTGTCGCAGACCACCACGTGCCCGTCGGGCGCGATGTCGACCTTGGTGGGGTTGCCCGGCTCATCAATCGACCGCACAATCCCGCCCGTTTCTGAAATCTGCATTACCCGGTCACCGTCCACGGCCCACAACGTGCCGTCGGCCGTCAAGGCCACGTCCATCGCACCGTCGAGCGTGAAAGAACCGGTCTGCTCGAAGCCGCCCGTGGTGTCCCACCAGAGAACCTCGCCGTTTTCACGCAGCAGCACGACCTGGCCTTGGCATGCCGCCAGCCCCTCGGCGATGACGCCGGACTGCTTTTGCCCCTTGGACAACCGCTCGTCCGCGGCACCATCGCAGTAGCGCGTCTGATCGACGAACTGCTGGGAATCGAGCTTGCCCGGCTCCCAGCGGAAGCGCATCAGGTCGCCGTTGGTGTTGGCCACGAAGATATCATCTTCGAACAGGGCGACGGCTTTCGTGGCCGTCCCCCAGCCCCAGGCCACGTGCCCGCCACGCTTGCCGTACTGCATGAAGTACGCCGTGTTCACCTCGCCGTCTCTGAACAGACTGACGGTTCGTCCGGCCTCCTCATAGCTCGAACCGGACAGGACGGTCCCGCCGGGTGAGACTTCGATGTCGTTGAACTTGTTCGGCACCCAGCGTCCATCGACCGCGATCTGGTATTTACCGCCGCCCATGAAGGTGTTGCCCACCCAGGTCGTGTGAATCTCGCCCGGTACCGTCCAGTGCTCGGTCTGAGCATTCGCTGCCGCCATGGCGAGCAGTATCCCGGCTCCAACGACAACAAGCATCTGCCTTTTCATCACGATTCAATCCTTTCGAGTCTCAGCGCAACGCGGCTCGAGCGGTAATTCGCACTCATTCCAGCAGAAGGCCCCGATAGTGTACCAAAAGCATCCATGCTGCTGCAACTCAATGGGCCCGGCGCTTCCAGTCAGGCACCCTAGAGAGGACTTTGCGGAACTGAAAACGGATTATACGCCGAGTCGCAGGTCTGTGCCGTGGGCGTCCATGGGGGGCCTTCTCGACAGGTGCGGTACCGGCCATAAGGCCGACTCGGGGGGGCAATTGCCGGGAGATGCTTGACA
>CAYFQS010000192.1:0-7166 GCA_964345245.1 uncultured Planctomycetaceae bacterium
GGGATTCCATTGGAGATATGGGACATGCTGGTAGATCACCGCCAGCCATATCCGGGCGACCAAGGCATTCGCTGGGAACCCGCGGAGCCGGGCTCGAAGCATCCATTCGATGAGGAGGATGAACGCGAATGATGACGTTGAGCGTTGCACAACCGTGGGCCTGGGCGTTGGTGTCTGGCCCGAAACGCCTCGAGAACCGGACTTGGCGAACTGATCACCGCGGCGATCTCGCCATCCATGCCGGTAGACGCCGCGACTATTTGCGCGAATTCACCGCCGCGTTTCCCGCTCCCGAACCGGACTGCCCGCAGTCGCTGCCGGGTTTGCCGGCGGAGAAGGACCACGTTTTCGGCGCGCTCATCGGGATCGTGAACCTCGACGATTGCAACTGCGTCGAGGTCTGCGAAGGCATGCCGTTCGCAGAAGGCCCCTTCTGCTGGCGGATCAGCAATCCGCGTCCGCTGGCCGAGCCGGTTCCTGTCCGCGGCTATCCCGGCCTGTGGGATTGCCCGGAGGTCGACGCGGTCGCGATCGCGATGGACGAGGACGACGCGGGGCGATCGGGCCCGGAGCCGCCCAAGCAGAATCAGCCCGCGGCCGAGCTGCTCGCCCTCAGCGGGGTGACGCTCGGGCCGCCATTCCTCGGATAGGCGCCGCCGCTGAATCCCTGCACCAGCAAGTGCTGCCACGCGATGTGAATATCAAGCCGGTGCAGAACAGACTGGGCATCCGCGAGACCGCGGATCATTCTTGCGTGTACTGTCCATACCGGGGGCGCAATTCGGCGAGATGCGGCGCTGTCGCTACGCGAAACAATCTTTGCTCATTTCTTGCGAGTCCGTGAGTTCTGACCGTCTTGACGGAGCTGGGCACGATGCAGGTCCCGTGGCGTGTTGATCTGCCAACACTCGGGCCAGTCCGAAGGCAGCGGCTCAGCGAGGACACGAAGATGGTCCAACAGCTTCTGCATACTCCGGTTCTGATCCTTCATGCCATTGGCAATCGTGGGCAGTGCCGTTCGGGCATACAGCCCGGGCATGGGCTGCCAGCGTGATGCGCGGAATGCGACCGCGTCGTGCTGCGAACTGCGGCCGTCTATGAGCTTGTTCAACCATGACCTGCGCACCACCGCCGCGTCGCACGAGCACAACAGTAACCAGTCGTCTTCGTCGGGCAGATCGCGCAGCGCGGCATCGAGACCACCCAGTGGGCCCATGCCGGGCCGGTGGTCGGCGATGGTGCGAAACTCCAGATCGTCGTACTTGTCATTCTGATCCGCGACGACCGTGATATTCGAAGCGACGGGCTGAAGCATTGCTGCGACGTGACACAACAGCGGTTGGTCGTTCAGTATTGCCCGGGCCTTGTCCGAGCCGAAGCGACTGCTGCGTCCGCCGGCGAGGATATAGACAGGTAATCGCTTCATGGCGTGGGGTCTCGTCGTCGATCCAGCGAGGCGAACAGGGCGGCGATCGCGCATCCGACGACGAATCCGATCAGCGTGTTGACCGCGACGATTAGACTGGCCATCGTGGCGACGATCAGCAGCGATCGGCCGCGCAGACAATCTTTTGCGGCTCGCGCCAGTGTCAGCCCCGCGACGATGACCATCACGGCGAGGATGGATGTGGGATAGTGCTGCAACGCGGTGAGCAGGACGCCGCCGAGCAACAGGCCTGCCGCGACTTTGGCCGCTCCGAGCATGACGACGCTGCCGCCGGTGCGCGCACCGAAGCGGTGTTGCGCCGCCAGGCCGCCCGCGCCGTGGCACATGGGCATGCCGCCGAAAGGCACGCACAGCAGGTTCATCAGTCCGACGCTTGCCGCCATGCGTTGCGGGGCGATACCTCGGCCGGGGAAGTAGTCGCCGCTCAGGGCGCAGACGGCGATGACCGAGTTCAGCAGCGTCAGTGGCAGTTGCGGGATCGCGCCGCGCGTCAGGCCGGTCCACCACTCGCCGGCGTTTGGCATCACGACATGAAAAGCCGGCAGATCGAACGTGAGGTTCTGATACGCCCCCATCCCGTCAACCCCCAACAACACAAACCCGGCAGCAAACACATAGAGCAATATCGGTTGACGCCGACCGGCGACGAGCAGGACCGCGGCCCCGACGACCATCGCCACGGTCCAACTGTCCCATCCAATGACAGGCAACGCCCCCAGCCACTGCATGCCTGCCCATGCGAGTTTGACGCCGACCCCGGCCTGGATACCGCGAACAACCGGTTTGGGAATCGCCCGGGCGATCCAGTCCACCCCGCCGAAGATCGCGAGCGTGAACACCCCTGCACCCATGACCATCCCGGCCGAGGCGATGGCCCCGGCGCTCAGGCCCTCGGCGATCGCCACCGCCGCGATCGCTTTCATCGGTTGAACCGGGATCGGTTGGCGGAAGGCGATGCCCGTGACGACATTCATCAGTCCGGCGAAGATGAAGATGAGCCCGATGTCCATGCCGCAGGTCAGCGCCATGGCCACGGAAAGCGGCAGGAACGTACCCAGGTCGCCGAGCGAACCGGACAACTCGCGCAGGTCGAACTTCAACGGTTGGGCGCGCCGGACGGAGGCGGCCGGCCAAAGGTTGGTAATCGCCAGCGGCAAGCGGGTCATGGACAGCGTCGATCCGTTGAATCGCAAAAACAGCGGGTCCGAAGCAAACTCACCACTTCAGTTGATACTGGGCTCGAACGCTGATCTGCCCATCCCGCCCGCGGGCATCGGGCTGCAGGCCGAGCGAACTGCTCTTCAGACTGTCCGGATCGGAACCGGGCCCGTCGGCGGACCCGAGCAGCGGATCGAACGCGTACATTACGTCCAGCGTGAACTTGGCCTTGTGGCGATGCTGATACCAGTTGAACCCGGCGGTGAGGATGTTGGTCTGTTCTTCCATATCACCGTTGACCACGGGCGTACGCGCATCGTCGGCCAGGATCAATTCGTAACGGACGAAGGGCTGCAGCACGTCGGGAATGATGAAGTAGCCCGACTCAAGCAGCAGGCCATAATCAGTGAAGTCGGCGGTTAGTTCGTTAAAGGCATGGTGACCGTAGCCGGCGACCAGCAGACCGAAGCCATTGTGCTCAAAGGTAGCATCCGCGGTCCAGTTGAGCATGCGGTCGTTGCCGAAGATCACGTCGTCGGGTGTGCCGAGCACGTCGTCGGGACCGGGCAAGGTGGGTTGGCCGGTTTCGGCGACTTCGTAATGGACGCCACCGCCGAGGAACAAGCCGAACGGTTCGCCGGACCAGGCGATGGCCGGGTCCTTGAGCTGTTTCCACTCACCGGCGAGCAACAGTTCGGCGCGGCTGGTCACGGCGAAGTCGCTGTTGTCCTGATCGAAGTCTGTTCTGTCGGTCTGCATGCCGTCATTGAGCGCCACCGCAACACGCCAAGGCACATCGCTGTAGCGGAGCATCACGCCCTCGGAGCGATCGACCCGGAAGAGCTCGTGCACGGCCGATCGCTCGGCCGCCAGCTGGCGAGATGAACTGGTCACATTCTGGAGGGCGAACGGCTGTTTCCAACGGCCGGCACGGATCGACCACCCTTCCATGATTTCCGTCTCCACGTAGTAATCCTCGAAGATCGGTGGGTCATCCTGGTCCTGGTCCGCGCGAAGCGTGAACGTGTACCCGACGCGACGATCGGCGGCGGTCACCCAGCCGTCGACCTTGAACTTACCCCGCCGCAGCACAAAGCCGCCCTGGTCGTCGTCATCGCTGCTGTCGTCGCGGCTGTTGAAATTGTAGCGAATTTGAACATAACCCGAGAGGTTGAGCCGATACCGCCCGTCGGCGCTGGCGAGGAAGAACTTCCCGTCGTGGCCGGCCAACAGTGTGTCGTCCCGCAACGCATCGCGTGTCTCGGCGTCGGCGAGCACCTGGCGGATGAGTTGGCGAACCTGCTCAGTCCGCCGCTCATTCAGCCATGATTCGTCGAGTCGGGCCTGTAGTCGGCCGACCTGCTGCTGAAAGTCGCCCACCGTGCTCTGCAACCGCTCCACCTGCGATTCGAGCTGACGGATTCGCCCGGCCTTGGCGTCATCCTGCCCCAGGGCGACGGCGGGGAGGCCGGTAACGCAGAGGATGAATGTTAGCATTAACCGTTTCATAACAAATCTCCTTGGATGATTCCTGACCACTCAGGGTGGTGGGTGGGGTTGATCTCCGGATTAATGCGGGTGCGCTGCAGAGGGCAGGGAACGGTCGTCCCTCACCAACTCGATCGCGTGTGGCAGAATGTCGAGCAATGCTTCGAGTGATTCGGTCGCGCCGCGCCGCGAGCCGGGGAGGTTGATGATGAGCGTTTGGCCAATCGTGCCCGCTTCGCCGCGCGAGAGGTATGCACGCGGCGTCTTTTCGTAGCATCGACGTCGGATCAGTTCCATCAGGCCGGCGTGGCGGCGCTCGATGACGTCAAGCGTCGCCTCGGGCGTGACGTCGCGTGGAGCCAGGCCCGTGCCGCCGGTAGTGAGGATAAGGTCGGGCTTCGAATCGTGCGAGGCCCAGTCGCTCAGTTGTTCGCTGAGCCGGGCGCGATCATCGGGCAGGCAGGCGGTGGCGAGGATCTCGGCACCAAGCTGCGTGCGCGCCATGTCCGCCAGCGCGGGACCCGAGGTGTCGGTCGTCTCGCCGCGGCTGCAGCGGTCACTGACGGTCAGGATGGCCACGCGGATCGGGGTCACGACGCTGGCTCTCCATCGGCGGGATAGTCGCCGCGCTTGCCGCCGGTTTTCTCGACGAGGCGGACGCCTTCGATGACCATGGCTTTGTCGATGGCCTTGCCCATGTCGATGACGGTCAGCGCGGCGACGGCGACGGCGGTCAGGGCCTCCATCTCCACGCCGGTCTTCCAGGTGGTGTGTGCCTCGGCGCGGAGCTCGACGCAGCCGTCGCCCAGCGTCGCCTGCACATCGACCGCATCCAGCGGCAGCGAATGGCACAGCGGGATCAACTCATCGGTGCGTTTGGCGGCCTGAATCCCCGCCAGCCGCGCGACGGCAAGCAGGTCGCCCTTGGCCAGTTGATTCGATCGAATTGCATCGGCCAGAGCGCCGCTGATGCGGACGCGGCCTTCGGCGACGGCGCGGCGAATGGTCAATGGCTTCTCGCCCACGTCCACCATGCGGGCCTTGCCGCTTTCATCCAGGTGAGACAGTCGATCATTCATCGCTTGCTCCCCACGAATAGAACGGCCAAGGCCCGGGGCCGGTCTGATCGGCGGGTATCTCCACGAATCCGTCGCTTCGGGCTGCGCTGAAGATGTCGCCTGAACCGCGGGTGGTGACCAGCTCGGCCCGGCCATGATCAACAAGACGGACCAGCCGCGACCAATGCAGGGCCAGTTGTTTGTCGTCCGGATTCTGCAACGTCACGCACGCCGTCGGCGGGTCGGCTTGGGCGAAGCCGGCCCGATGGCGCAGCACCGGCAAGGCGAGGCGTCGCGCGGTGGTCATCACCGACACCGGGTTGCCCGGCAGGCCGAGCACCGCCTGGCCTTGAGGCCCGATCGCGCCGAGAGCGGGTTTGCCCGGTCGGATGGGCAACTTGTGGAAGATGATCTCGCAGCCGAGTTCGTCGAGCACGGCGGGGACGAAGTCATAATCGCCCATCGACACCCCACCGGTCAGCAGCAGCGCATCGCAGCCGGTCAGCGCCGCGTCGATCTTCTCGCCGAGCAGGTCGCGCTCATCTTTGACATGATCGACGCCCCGCCAATTCACCCACGGCCGAGCGGCGAACAGCGCCGTCAGAGCCGGGCCGTTGCTGTCGCGCAGTTGCCACGGGTCGACTTCCGCCGACACCTCGCTGACTTCATTGCCGGTGATAATCGCGGCGAGGCGGACGCACTGACGAACGCACGGTTCGGCGTAGCCGCAGGCGGCGAGCGCCGCGGCAACGGTGGGAGTGATCGGCGCGCCCGGTTCGGCAATGATTTCGCCGGCTTGGCCGTTCTCGCCGTAACGCCGGATGTGCTGGCACGGTTTGATCTCGAGGTCGGCAGGCAGGCGGATCGCATCGGGCGCTTCCTCGACCTGTTCGCGGGGGATGACCGCCTCGCAGCCGGCGGGCACCGGGCCGCCCGTGAAGATGCGCAGTGCTGCCTGGACCGGCATGCGCGGAGGGGCTTGACCGATCGCCACTTCGCCGGCGACCGGCAGCCAATTTCCGGGAATACTTCCGGAGACCGCGTAGCCATCCATCGCGCTGACGTCGCACGCGGGGCTGGGGCGGTCGGCCTGCACTGGCTGACCGAGGACGCGACCCGCCACATCCGCCAACCCAACCCATTCGATACCCACCGATTCGAGTCGGGCAAGCATCGCGTCGACGGCCTGCGCCGGCGTATCGAAGGCGAAACGTGTCGTGATCGATCGCGTGCTCATCGCGCGACCTGCTCCTGCGTAATCGGCACCGGCCGCTTCCAGATCGGCACCACCTGCTTCATCTGGTCGATGTACCAGTCCATCGCGGCCAATCCTTGCTTGCGATGCGATGAGGCGATGCGGAGCCGAAAGGAGCAAGCGTGATTCGCCACGAAGCCCCGGCTGTGCTCGACGTGCACGGCCAGGATGTCGAAGCGGTCGAGTGTTTCGCCGGCCAACCGTCGCAGTTCGTTCTCCGCCATCGGGTCATACGTTTCGTAGCGCAGGCCGGTGATCGGCTGCTCGTTCTCGTTCGGTCGCACCACGCCCTCGAAGCAGATCACCGCACCCGCGCCATCCACGCGCCCCGGCGCGGCAACGGGCAGCGGGCCGTCGTGAATCTGTACGCAAACACTCATCCGCCACCTACCAGTCCGATGACCGCCAGTTCGTCGGTTTCACGCACGGGATGATTCGGTCGGACGGCCTGCTGGTTCACCGCGAGCATCGCCGGGCCGAGCATCCCGCTCAACTTGGGATACTGCTCGGCAAGTTGCGTTTTGACCTCGCCGGCCGTGCAGGACGGCAACGGGATATCCACCATGACCGAGGAATCGTTCACGGCGTCGGCGTACGGGCCGAACAGAAGCACGGACACCTTCACGATCTGCCGCCTTTCTCGCCGCGGTCGCGTTCGATCTGCTGCCAGGCCCACTGCCATGCCGAGACGGTGCGGGGAAAACCGACCGTGTTCATCGCCAGAAGCAGGGCCTGCTCGATCTCTTCGGGCGTCGCGCCG
>CAYFQS010000193.1:0-7156 GCA_964345245.1 uncultured Planctomycetaceae bacterium
TGTACGATGGCGAGAAGACGACTGTCCGGTCGGCAAAACTCGAAGCCGTACGGCGCCGATACGATTGTAGCGTTTGTGGACTGATTCAGCATGGCCCAAGTTCAGGAATCCAACCGCAGTTCGTTTTCCGGGCCGAGGCCCGGGCCGCGACCGCGAGTCGCCGTGGTTCAGGATGGCGCTCGCCTGCATTATGCGGTCCCTTTGGCATTGCAGCAACAGGGCATGCTCGAGTCACTGTTCACGGACTGGTACTGCCCGCGTGACTCATGGCGACACACGAGTACTCACATTCTGGGTGCCTTACGCCCCGCGTTGGCCAAGCGGCTTCGCGATCGCTGGCACCCGGCGCTCGACGACAGCCGGATCGTGAGTTCGGCCCAGCTCACCCTGCAGTTGCGGCGGCGGGAGGGTGATTTTGCTTCGCGTGAAGCGTATTTCACCTGGGCCGCCGAGAAGACCGCCGCATGGCTTCGTCGCATCGGACTCGGAAACGCGAATCATCTGCACGGCTATATCCGCAATATCGCCCCCGAGCTATGCAGGTGGGGGCGAGACCAGGAACTGGTCGTCACCGGCGATCAGATTATCGCCCCCGCTGCCATAGAGGCAGCCGAGGCCGCTCGTCAACGAGAGCGATGGCGTGACTGGGTGCATGAGAAAGACGCCTGCGACCATGATGGCGTGATCGGTTTCGAGCGCCGCACGTGGGATCAGTTGGATCACATCACGTGCGCCTCCAACTACGTCCGCCAAGGGTTGATTGAACAGGGCGTCGCAGCGCAGCGGATATCGGTATCACCCTACCCGATCGATGCAAGCCATTTCGACATGGTGGACCGATCAGATCGGTCAGGACCGGTCACCGTAGGGTTTGTCGGGGCGGTCAATCTGCGTAAGGGGGCCCCTTATTTCTGTGAGGTCGCTCGCCATTTCCGTGCCAATCAGGCCCAATTCCAGATGGTGGGCCCCGTTGGAGTCGACACGGAACAGGCACTTGCCAGAGAAAGCGGCGTGGAATTCGTCGGGGCGCTGCCGCGATCCGAGGTCAGACAGAAGCTGGCCGCATTCGACATCTTCCTCTTCCCCTCGACCTGTGAAGGTTCTGCCGGCGCCGTGATGGAGGCCATGGCAACCGGATTGCCTGTGGTTGTCTCACCCAACAGCGGATCGGTCGTGCGGGACGGGATTGAGGGTTATATTCGGCCCTATGACGACATTCCCGGGCTCATCGAGGCCGTGCGACATCTCGTCGATGATCGGTCGGCGCGGTTGGGAATGGGACAGGCGGCGCGACGCCGGGTTGCCGACTTCAGTATCGCCCGTTACGGACAACGGATCGCGGATCTCTTTCTTCGTCTCCACAGCTAGCCCTTCGCCAAAGCGCTGACGCTTTCGAACCAGTCATCCAACCGGAACTCCCCCACGCCATTCCCGCCCGGAGTCCGATGTGTTAGCGTATGATGATGGAATGTGGGTCCATGTGCCGGCCGGGTGGCAACAGGCGAGAAGCATGGACCCGTTCGTGTAGAACAGCGCGGCGAGGTTGGCGTTTGCCTTCGTGCCGTGGCTGGCGCACTAACTCTTTGGGCGGCCCCTGCACATGAACACCACGTCCGATATCCGGGTCCTGTTCGTTCAAGACGGCGCGCGTCGGCACTTCGCCGTTCCGCTTGCACTCCAGCGAGCAGGCATGCTTGACACCATGTACGCCGAGTGGTTCGTCCGTCCCCATTCACTCACGGGACTGCTCGGACAAGCGGTCAAGCTCGTACGCCCGCGGCTCGGCCAAGCAATGCTCAATCGCCGCTGTGAACAGATCGAGCCGAGCCGCGTTCGGACGCACCCGTCCCTACTGCCCCGCCAGATCATCGAACGCCGCAAAGCCCGGTCCGAAACCGATTTCTACGCTCGAAAGTCAGCACTGGTGGCCAAATGGATTCTTCGAACCGGCTTCGGGGATGCCAACGTCATCGCAGGATTCATCCGAAACATCCACCCCCGAGTGCTCAAGCAAGCAAAACAAGGCGGACTCTACACTCTGGGAGATCAGATCATCGCGCCAGCGGCGATCGAACAGCGACAAGCCCAAGAACAACAGGAACGCTGGCCACGGTGGGAGCCCCCAAGTTCCCTCACTCAGTTGGACGAGGTGGAAAGGTTCGAGCGAGAGACATGGCGACACCTGGACTGCATTACCTGTGGCTCGGATTACGTGGCCGACGGCCTGCTCGACCAGGGCGTCCCGCTCCACCGCATCAATGTGATTCCCTATCCGCTTGATGTCGATCAATATCAGTGTATTGAACGCAAACGCGACTCCAACCGGCTCACTGTGGGGTTCGTCGGCAATGTCAGCCTCCGGAAAGGCGCGCCCTATTTCATGGAAGTCGCCCGCCGACTCGCAAGCCCTTCCTGCAGGTTCACCCTGGTTGGGCGAGTCTGCGTGAGTTCCTCAAGAGTTGCGGAATACGCCAACGCGGTCGAATGCGTCGGTGCCGTCGGCCGGTCTGCCGTGAAAGACTGGCTGCATCGATTCGATCTCCTACTGTTTCCTTCGACGTGCGAAGGATCGGCCGGAGCAATCAGGGAAGCAATGGCCACCGGGCTCCCGATTGTCACCTCGCCCAACAGCGGCTCGGTCGTTCGGCACGGACAAGACGGGTTCATCCGACCCTATGACGACATCGACGGGTTGACCGAAGCCGTCCAACAACTCATCTCTGACCGCGAGCTGCGCCGGTCAATGGGCCGATCAGCCCGCCACAGAATCGAGCAGTTCAACGTCAACGCCTACGGCCGAAAACTTGCGGAGACGATCACGGACCTCGTCCACGGCGGGGTGAGTGACGCACCGCTTGCTCCAATCCGCTGATCCGGTTTGTTCCATTCCCAGGCGACGATCTCGTGGGCAGCAAAATCGCCGGCTTCGGCACCGCCTATCCGTCACCGCGCAGTGACGTGCGACCATCGCCCGACTGTGCTGGTGCTGCCGACGAATCCACCGACTCCACGGATAGTACACCCACGCTCCGCAACGCCGCCCGCACGCCTTCCACCGGGTCGGCCCGCTCGCGCCATTCAGCGAGGACCTCCGCCGCCGCACGCTGGTACGCGACCACCCGATCCGGATCCGTCACATCGAGCATGGCGTGAATGAGCGAATCGAGGTCACCCGACGTGAACACGCGACCGTTCACGCCGTCCTGGACCAGTTCGTACGCCGCGCCCACCACGTCGCTCGCCACCACGGCCAGCCCCGCCGCCACCGCTTCGTTGATCACCAGGGCCCACGGCTCGTAATCGCTCGGCAACACCAGCGCGTCGCACGCCCTGTAAACGGCAGGCAACACGTCGGCCTGCTGGAACCCCAGCCAGTGCACGCGATCAGTCAGCCCCCCCGGCACCCGCGCCTGTAGCGATTCACGCAGTTCCCCGTCGCCGAGGATCGCCAGGTCCCAGGTCGGACGGGACTCGGCCACCGCCGCGAATGCATCGATCAACAGATCCACCCGCTTCACCGCCGCCAGCCGACCACTGTAAAGAAGCAGACGACGATCGGCCGGCAAGCCGTGGGCCTTCCGCGTCGCCTCCATCGTTCCGGCGTCCACCGCCCGGAATTGCTCATAGTCCGGCTCATACGGCACCCAGAAACACCGAGCCGGATCCGCCCCGTATCGCTCGAAGTACTGCTCGCCGAGATGCCCCATCGGCATCACGCCGGCACATCGCCTCAGCACCCGGCGCAACAGGCGGCCTTTCAACCATCGCTTCACCCCGGACACGCGAATCTCGCCGCGGATGTTCGAATCGCCGCGCATGAACACGTGCATGTTTCGCCGCGGCAGGATACGCAGCAGTTCCAGCCGCGTCAGGTCGTTGTAGCCCATCAGGATCACCGCCCGGACATCGTGCTCCTCTAGAAACCGGGCGATCCGGTGGGCCTTGCGGAACTGCCGCCCTGGATGCCGGTAGGCCGCGTCCGTCGTCGCATCGCCCGGATCGGCGAACGTCACAGGATGAATCCGCTCCGGCAGATCCAGCTCCCACCGGAACTCGGCATGGGCATGCGTGAAGATGCTGTAGAGCGTCAGTTCGCGCAGCTCGCCCGCCAGGCGACAATGCAGGTGCACGCGATATGGCGCCGGGGCGTTGACCACCACCGCGAGGCCGCCGCGTCGACCTGCGTCCCCAACCGCCGAGTTGTTCGTCTCGTCATTCATCGCAGGCCGGGCATCGTATCAACGCTCTCATTGATCAGGAAGGCAAACACGCGCCCGCGGCGGACGAGCGATTCCACTCACGCAAAACGGCGCAATGCGTCAACCACCCGAGCGGCACATGCCTCCCAGGTATGACGCTTCGCTTCTTCCAGGGCCTGCGTGGCAAGCCGCTCACGGTATTCCGTCTCGCCGTCGATCGCCGCCACCGCGTCGCACACCGCGTGAAGGTCGTCACCCTCCACCAGCACGCCGCCGCCACCGATCACCTCGGGGAGCGAGGAATGGTTGGCCGCAATGACCGGCGTCCCGGCCGCCATCGCCTCGGCACAGGGTATCCCGAACGTGTCGTAGCGGGTCAGGTGCAACAACGCCACCGCATCACGGGCCATTCCCGCCAGTCGCTCACTGTCGACGTATCCCAGTGACCGGATGTGGGTCGTCTGCTCAATCTGTGCGTCATACGGCGGTTCGCTCCGCCCGGCTACGACGATCTTCAGCTCGCGCCCGTCCTCAGCGAGGCGCCGGGCAAGCCCGAGGATGCGATCGCCCCCCTTAATGTCGCTCAGCCCGCCGATCACGAGGAGATAGGGACGCTCGGCACTCAACGGGCCTTGACCGACCGGCCGCTCCGCCGCGTCATAGAAACACCGCTCGACGCCGTTGCCCACCACCACGGTGCGCTCCGGGTCGGCACCCACCAGCTCGATCGCCCGACCTCGCAGATAGTTCGAAACCGTGAACACCAGCCGCGAACGTCGCAGCATCGGACGAAGGATCGAACGCCAGTAAAGACGATCCTTCCGCCTCGACCAACTCGAGTAACCCGGATAGTCCGGGTCAAACCAGTGGATGCCGTGCATCGTCGTGGCCACCGGCGTCCGGCTCGACCGCGCCGGCACCTCAAAGGGACAGTAAATCCAGTCGCCACCCGCCCACCAGCGCGACAGCGACGGGCCGCGACTGAATCGCCAGCGCCGCTCCAGCCACGCCCGCCTGATGGGCAGCGATCGCGTCGCTAAGCGATCGGGAAGGTCCGTGTAACCCTCCGCCCGCGCTCCTGCCAGAAGATCTTCGGGAACGAGCATCGACAACTCAACATCGCCCCGCTGCTCCAAGGCCCCGAGCATGTGGATGATGTGCTTGCCCACGCCGGTCGGCGTACGCGCGCGGTGCAAGTGGATGTACGCGCCCAGTTGCAGCACTCATTCCCCTTCGATGGATCGCCGCCTTTTCCACGCAATCCACAGACGATGCAATCGGATCAACAGCTTCCCCGCGGGGCGGATGCGATAGAGCACGCGGCGCCACCGCGCCAGGTGCGCCCAGGCCTCCCGGTACGCCGCCGCTCGGTCTGCGGGCACCCCCTCCATCAGCGCCGAACTGGCCGCTACGTGCGCCGCTCGATGCAACAGCCGCTCGTACGTCGTCACGCCGCCGTACAACGCCCGGTTCTTGATCAACACCCGCAGCGCATACAGATTCGACTCCGCCACCCGAGACGAGATCGAAGTCGACTGGTTGGTGCGATAGTTGCCGTGAACCTCGGGATCGAAGGCCCACGTGCGCCCCCGGATCACCCGGAGCCACAGATCGAAGTCATGTCGGCGACGCAGGTCCGGATCAAACCCGCCCACCGCCAGCACCCGTTCGCGATTCATCGCCGCGGTCAGATGCCCGAAGCTCAGCGCCCGGCTGTACAAGTCGAGATACTGCTGATCCGTGAGGCCGGTTGCCGGCGAGGACAGCGGGCCACGCGTCACGACGAGCTCGTTGCCCGCCGGGTCCATGAAGCGGAAGCCGGCCATGAACGCCACGTCGCTCGTCTCCCCCACGAGTTCGGCGATCCGCTGGAGATGATGCGGCATCCAGCGGTCGTCGGCGTCGAGCATGGCAAGCCAGTCGCCGCTTGCGACCTCGATCCCCGCATTCCGGGCCGCCGCCGCATTCCCGACGTCCGCGTGCAGCAGTCGCACATCAACACCGCTCCGCTGGACCTGCTCGACCGTGTCATCCGTGGACCGGTCATTGATCACGATGATCTCGTGCGGCGGATGGCTCTGTGCCGCGGCACTATCGAGCGCCTCGCGGATATACCGCCCCGCATTGTGGGCGGGAATGATCACCGAAAAGGCGGGTTCACCCACAATACCACTCTTCCCTTTGCTTCCTGAATCCGTCACAGGTACCCCGCGTATAACTGCGCCACCACTTTGCCTTGAATCTCCAGACTCGACTGCCGCTCACCGCTGCAGCTGTGGTCTTCAGCACGTTTCGACAGATCTCCCACACCAGCCACCCGGGATAGCCGACAACAGGCAACGACTGATCCTCAACATGCATGCCTCGTTCCATCCCGCCCCGATAGGCCCTCGACACCGCCCAATCCGACGAAGAGCGATGAGCCGGCACGTAGTGCCACACCACCGCCTCCGGAACATACCGGCTACGGCAGCCATGTGCCAGCAGCCGCTGCTGCATATCCGTTTCCTGCCCCGTGGCTCCGGTCGGCGAACCCGGGCCGCGGTTCGGATCGAATCCACCGACGTCCCGGATATCTCGAGTAAAGGCGGCCCAATTTGCTCCGAGAAAGATGAGTTGGTCGGGATCGGCATGGGGGAAAGGGGACCAACCGTTCACCGACGGTGGCAAGTAGCGCCTCACGTGCCCCTCCGGTTCCGTTTCGTAGTCAATCCGGAGCGGCCCGCCGAAGTACACGCCTCGCTCGACCTCGCTCGCCGCCGACTCGTACGCCGTGAACAACGACGAACCCACACGCACATCGTCGTCCAGAAACAGAATCAGCGGCTGATCCAGCGTTTCGAGCACCGCGTTGAGGGCGGCGCTCTTGTTGCCCTGTTCCCGGTACATGTACCGGGCATTCAGACGCTCGTCGGCGCGGTTGACTACGTCCTCGACGCCGCGCCTGCCACCGTTCT
>CAYFQS010000194.1:0-7119 GCA_964345245.1 uncultured Planctomycetaceae bacterium
AGAGACCCGGCGTGGCGGCTTCAGCCGCCATGGGCTCGGAAAGCGAAACCACCAAGACCACGAACCTTCTATGCTCCAAACGCGTTTTCGCTTCAGCGACGCCGGCGCAGCAGTCCCAGCCCGCCGAGGGCGAGCAAGCCGATGGTGCCCGGTTCCGGAGTGGGATACTCGTGAATCGTCAGCGGACCGCTGTATGTCTCACCGGTGTTGAACTGAGGGTCTGGCCCGACGTACACCAGTTCCTTGAGGATTTGCACCGTTGTGCCTTCGGGCAGGCGATCGTCGAAAAACGTGAAATCGACGGTGGTGTTCGTGGCCTCAACCTGCAGACTGTCGGGCGGGTTGAAAAAGTCGTCGCCGGGCAATCGGACCTCCAGGAACGGGCTCTGCAGGTTCATCCCGTCGAACTGACCCTGGCCATGCGCCCAGACCCAACCGGGCGAATCGACGATTTCCTCGTGCCAGTCGGTCCACTCCGGCCCTTCGCCGACCTCGACCCATTCGGTCAGCCGGATGGTGGTCAACAGCCCCTGGTCGGGTGGGTCCGCTTCAAGGTCGTACTGATCGTCCGCCCACGGGCTTTCTTCCTCGGGCTGGCCGATCTGCTTGACCCAGGGCTCGTTCGGGGGAAGGAAATCGGTGACGACGGGATTGTCCTGCGTGCCGACGGTGATCACCGGATCGGGCGGGAACATCTGCCCGGACGCCGGGCCCGCGAGGCCGGCGAAGAACAAGAACGCTGCGATCGTGACGTGTGCGGTAAGTCTCATCGTGCTTACTCCATAAAGAAGGTGTTCATTTCGGCTTCAGCCCGTCTCGCCTTGCCAAGGAGACCGGCTCGGCCGGTCGTTGACTCAGCAGTTCGCTTCAGCACCCCGCCGGCGACTCCGCCACAACCCGCCGAGGGTCATCCGACCCAGCGTCGCCGGCTCGGGAATCGTGACCACGGAGACGCCCCGGGTGGTCCCGGCACGACGGCCAGGCCGACGGGGTCACGGCAGAGCAACATCGCAGCCCTTTGTTTTCAGGCCACGAGCAGGAGAGATTGAGAGGCGCGCCCCACACGAGTTCGCTTTTACACTCCTCGACCAGACGCGCCACCGCCGGGTGACTTTGTCTCTTCCTCACTTCACACCGTAAGGCGCGCCAGGTACGATTTCAAACCAAAGCATCGACTTTTCCCGGTAAATTCGAGAACAGATCAGTGGAATCCGGTCTTTGTGTGAAGCTGGGGCGTGTGCAGATCAGGATGAGCCGAACAGCCGAAGGCGAGGCCCCGATAGCGGATTCAGTCCGCTTGCTCCGCGACCTTCGGTGGATGCGGATGGCGGGCGAGGTTGGCCGGGGGCTCGTGCAGGAAGATGCAGGCCTTGCCGGCCTGCTTGGCCCGGTACAGCGCCGCGTCGGCGAGGGCGACGAGCTGATCGGCGTTGGCCGGTCGGCTTGACGAAACGCACGCGATGCCCACGGACATGTTGCAGGTCAGCTCCTCGGGGAGCATCGCGTCGGCCGCCTCCGCGAACTGCGCCTGAATCCGCTTGGCCACCTGTCGGGCCACGTCCGGGGCGGTGTGCGGCAGGAGGAGGACGAACTCGTCGCCCCCGTACCGCCCCGCCATGTCGCACCGCCGGCAGTTCGCCCGCAACACCTTGGCCGTGGTCTGCAAAAGCCGATCGCCCATCTGGTGGCCGAGGTTGTCGTTGAGCTTCTTGAACCCGTCGAGGTCGATCATCAGGCACGACAGATCGCTGCCGTAGCGGTTGGACTCGGCGAAGCTCCGGTCGAGGGTCTGCTGCACGTTGCGCCGATTGGCCAGCCCGGTCAGTGGATCGGTCGAAGCGAGTTGCTCGAGCTTGTCCACCGCCTCTTCGAGCTGCTGGTTCTTGACCCTCAGCTCATCGAGCGTCTGCTTCAGCTCGGACTCGAGGCGCAGGTTCTCCCGCTTCATCTGCCAGACGGCGAGGTTCTTCTCGACGATCAGGGGAATGGTGAACAGATAATCGCCGCTCTTGACGATGTAGTCGTACGCCCCGCGCCGGATGGCCTCCATGGCCACGTCGAGGGCCGACTCGCTGGTCACCATGACGATGGGCAGGTCCTCGCGCTGCCGAAGCATGGGCTCGATCAGCTCCAGCCCGGACCCGTCGGGCAGATGGACGTCGCTGAGCACGATATCGAAGCGGCCCACGTCGACGTCGCGAACCTTGGTCGCCCGGTCGACATGGGTGGTCGGATCGACGCCGAAGTGATCGGCCAGCGTCTCCCGGATCAACGCGGCCGTATCCAGGTCGTCCTCGATGAGCAGCAACTTGGGCGTGTTCCGGGTCATGAGCACAAGCCCCTCACGGCGGATAGCGAACCTCTCCAAGGCGTATCGGCCGGTCGGGGAGGCGAGTTAAGGGCGGATTCGCGCAGATCGCGGTCGACGATCAAACGTCCACCGTTTGCAGCGATTGGGGGCCATGGGCAAGCACGACGGCCGTCGCGGGGCGATGAGACGATCCGATCCGGACCTCCGCGTGAACTGCGGCCCGGCTTGCGATCAACCGGGCGCGCCGCCGGCCGCGGTCGGTGGAGCGATTTCATCCGGCTCGGCCTCGCCGAGGGTGAAGCAGAACTTCGCCCCGTCGCCGACCTCGCTCTCGACCCAGATACGCCCGCCGTGGACCTCGACGATGGTCTTGACCGTCGCCAGCCCCACGCCTCGGCCACCGATCTCGGACGTGCCGGAATACCGCGCTCGCTGGAAGAGAATGAAAATCTCCTGCTGGTCTTCCTCGGCAATGCCCGCCCCGGTGTCGCGGACGTAGTAGACCAGCTCGCCGCGCAACTCCTCGCAGCCGACGTGAATCTCCTTCGTCTCCGCGTCGGCGGGCATGTACTTGATCGCGTTGTCGATCAGGTTCTGGAAGACCTGACGCACACGATTGCGGTCGCCCCACGTCGGCGGCAGGTCGCTGTCCACGACCAGCGTGATCCCCTTTTCCTCCACCTCAAAGCCCAGCGAATCGACGAGCTGACTCATCATCGTGTTGAGTTCGACCTCGGCCCGCTTGGCCGGGCGGCTCTTGAGTCGGCTGAGTTCCAGCAGATCGTTGAGCAGTTCCGTCTCCGCCTTGGCGTTGGCGGAAATCCGCTCCAGCTTGGCCACCATGTCTTCTTCCATCTCCTCGCGATGCTTCGTCAGGAGCATGCGCGTCATGCCCGCGATGTTGCGGAGCGGGGCATTGAGGTCGTGGCTCACCGCCCGGACGAATTCGTCCTTATCCCGCATCTCGGCCTGGAGGCGGTTGTTGGCCTTCAGCAACTGCTCGGTGCGCTCGGCGACCTTTTGCTCGAGCTGTTCGTTGGCCCGGCGGAGCCGCTGCTGCGACAACGACAGCGACTCGGCCATGCTGTTGAACGCCTGGGCGAGCAGGCCGATCTCGTCGTCCCGGTCCACCTCGACCGGCTTCGGGGGCCAGCCGGCCCCGAGGCGGAGCGAGGCGATCAGCATCCGCCGCAGCGGCTTCGTCCAGCGCCCCACCACCCACACCACCACGGGCAAGCTGAGCAGGCAGATCACGCATACCACCGCGATGGTCGTCGCCTGCAGGTTCGCGTTGACCGTGGCCGTGTTCGGATCGTAGAGCCCGAGCGTCACGTACCCGTGCAGCTTCCGCGGGGCCGCGCCGGCTGAAGATGATTCGGTATCGTCGGCGGGGATGATCAGCGGCTCGCGCTCCGGGAACCCCGGCGGGTTGGTGACGGCGTCGGCCACCGCCTCGACCCCCGTGCGAGGCCGGCTCCAGATCGGATGCCGACAGACGTACATCTCCATGCCGCCCTCGCCGGTCAGCTTCATCGTGCGGTTCACGTAAAGGGCAAGATCCCGCTCGTGCGGCGGGATCTGGTCGTGATACGCCCGCCAGCTTTCGGGGCGAATGATCCGACGGGCGACGTCGCCGCCCCGGTCGTCACTGACCACCACGAAGGCGACGCGGTCATCGAAGGCGAGCTCGTCGAGGGCGGGACCGATGCGGGCGAACCGCCCGTGCTCGAGATGGTTGTACGCCATGCGGGCCGCGGCTTCGGCGAGCACCTGCGTGTCCCGGCGGGAGACTTCTTCCAGGGCGTGATGGGCCAGCCGCGAGCTCAGGTAGCCGCACAACCCGGTGGGCACGGCCACGAAGGCGAGGGCGGCGAAGACGACCTTGATCTGCAGCGAGCGGCGCGGACTGGGCAGGGCATGGGGCGGGAGCGTGTCGACCTGTTCGTTGCGTCGTCGGCGCATGTCATCCCAGGGCCAACGGGGCGGCCTGTCCATTAAATCGGCTGGTTGCCGGCGGCGGTTTACCGCTCGCAAACCCCGCGGTTCCGGACAAGCCGGACTGGAGCGAAGCGCAGGTCCGGATGCAGCCAACGCACCAACACACCAGCGCACGGACGCTTGGACACGCCCCGCTACCGCGGTACACTGACGGGCATGAGCGGCAAAGTCGCGTTTATCGGAATCTCACTGCTCGCCCTCGGCGCCGTCACGGGCTGCGCCGGACCGGCCGTCGACAACCCCATCGCGGTCAGTCCCGAGGAGTACCACCAAGTGATCGCCGCGTCGGTCGAAGTGCTGCGCGACATGCGCTTCGAAGTGGACCGTCAGAGCCATCGCTTCGGCGTGGTGACCACACAGCCGCGCATCGCCCCGTCCCTCGCCGAGGTCTGGCATCCGGAGAACTCGACGTGGGATCAGATGGTGGAATCGACGATCAACCTGCAACGGCGGAAGGTGCGGGTCACGCTGGAGCCGGCCGAGACCGCGCCCTCGGCGGACGAGCCCGCGGGCTCGGAAGACCTGCGGGAGTACATGATGCGAGTCGAGGTGGTCATCGAGCGGAAGCAGACGCCGGAGCGCCAGCTTACGTCGGCCACATTCGCCTCGCTGGACTTTAACGAGAACCGGGCCGCGGGACACGAGATTCTCACCGAGCGAGGCCGGGAGAGCGAGTTCTGGCGTCCGATCGGCCGGGATCCGCGACTGGAGCAGCGGCTGGTCCTGGCCATCCTCGACCGGGCCGGCGAGAGGCCGGAACCATCAAGACCGGTCGAGCGCGATGAGTCGGCGGAACCATCGACCTCGCCCGACACCGCTCCGGCAACGAACCCCGCCGGCTGACCCCGAATCCGATCCCATGACTGAGCACGAAGACAAGCTGCTGCGAATCGGTCATTCGCCTGATCCCGATGACGCGTTCATGTGGTATCCCCTGGCCGACCTCGGCGACGGGCCGAAAGTCGACACCCGTGGCTACCGCTTCAGGCATGTCCTCGAGGACATCGAGTCGCTGAACCATCGCGCCGAACGCGGCGAGCTTGAAATCACCGCCCTCTCGATCCACCAGTACGCCCACGTGGCCGACCGGTACATCCTCACGAGCTGCGGCTCGTCGATGGGGGATAACTACGGGCCGATGGTGGTTTCGCGGGAGGCCCTGAGCACCGATCAACTGCCCCGACTGAACATCGCCGTGCCCGGCGAGCGAACCACGGCGTTTCTCACGCTGTCGCTGCTGATGCAGTCGCTGGGCGAGTTCAACGTGTCCCATTACCAGGTGGTGCCCTTCGACCAGATCATCGACCGCGTCGCGAGCGGGGAGTTCGACGCCGGTCTGATCATCCACGAGGGCCAGCTCACCTACGCCGACCGTGGGCTCGAGCGGGTGGTCGACCTCGGGCGATGGTGGACGATGACGCGGGGCCTGCCGCTGCCGCTGGGCGGCAACGCGATCCGGCGCGACCTCGCGGACGAGGCGCCGCGGATCTGCACCGTGCTGCTGGATTCGATCCGTTACGCCCTGGCGCATCGCGACGAGGCGATCGACTACGCGATGAACTACGCCCGCGACATGGGCAAGGACCTGGCCGACCGGTTCGTGGGGATGTACGTGAACGAGTACACGCTGGACTACGGCGAGGTGGGCCGAAGTGCCGTGACGCAACTGCTCAAGGAAGCCGAGGCGGCGGGACTCGTGCCGGGTCAGGGGAACGTCGACATCGTCGAGCCGGGGTAAACGGGCCAATCGAGACCCGGCCGGGATCGCGTCGTCCAATCCGGACCTTCGCCCGCGGCTGCGGTCCGGCTTGCGGTCACGTTGCGCCAACCCGCGCGTGATCTCGCTTGCCCGCGGCTCATGCACACCGCCCCGCCGCTCGGAGAGCGACGGGGCGGATCGTGAGGTTGGTCTGACTGTCGGCGACCGTGTTCCCGGTTACGCCTGCTTGTCCTTCTTCGGCTTGGGCGCGTACTTCACGCTGCAGCCGTAGGGCTGGGTCTTCTTGATCGTCACCGTCTCCTCCGCGGTGACCTGCTCGAGCACTTGATGGACGTAGTTGAACTTGTCATCGCCCTTCGTGTTGCCGAGCGGGCTGTTGTCGATGGCCCCGTGATACGCGATCTTGCCGTCACGGTTGATCACGAACATCTCGGGGGTCCGCTTGGCGCCGTAGATCCGCCCCACTTCGCCGGTGTGATCGTCAAGGATCGGCCGATCGATGTTCCACTTCTTGGCCATCTTCGCGTTGTGCTCGCGATCGTGATGCTTGGTGGAGTTGATCGTCAGCCAAACCACGTCGCGGCCCTTGTATTTCGAGGCCAGCTCATTCATGGTCTTGTGCTTGTCGTAGTGGTACTTGACGAAGGGGCACTCGTTGTTGAACCACTCCAGGACTACGACTTTCTTTTCGTCGCCGGTGAAGAACTTCGAGAGCTTGACTTCCTTGCCGTTCTGATCGTGGAGCTTGAAGTCGGGCGCCTTGTGGCCGACCTTGGCCTTCATCACGTCTTTCGACTTGTGCTCGTGCCTGGCGTGGTCCCCCTTGTTTTTGTGATCGTGCTTGTACTCGCCGGCCAGGGCAAGCGACAGGCCGCCCACCGCAACCAAGGCGAACAACGTGGTGATTCCAATCAGCTTCGTACGCATCGCGAGTCTCCTTTCAAAAAGTTTCCGCGAATAGTTCAGGTCAATGTTAGGCGCAGCGGTGATGTCCGGCGGGGGCGGTTGATATCAGGGCGACGCGGTCCGATTTGCCTGTCCTGTGGGACCTCCGGAGGCATCGGGGGCATCGGGGGCATCGGGGGCGAGC
>CAYFQS010000195.1:0-7074 GCA_964345245.1 uncultured Planctomycetaceae bacterium
GGTACATCCGCTCGGCGGGCAGCCCGCCTTGAAGCAGTTCGTCCAGGCCGGGCACGCCGGTGGCCACGCGCGGTCTCGGTTGGGATTGTCGCTCGTTGGTCAGAGGGAACCTCCAGTTTGAGTCGCGAACCCGGGGGAGGCGGGCGGTCTGTGGATGCAGGCCGTTCACACCACCGGCGACGCAGTATATCCGACAAATGCGCTGGCAAGCTAAAAACATCTGGCAATTTTGCTCCCCCTTGAAATGGGGGAATGCTTGATACGGGCCTCAGACGGGCGTTACGGTTGAACCCCGTCATCGGATTCGAAGCGCAAGGGAAGCGCCGAACGCGAGGCGCGGTTGCTTCGGCGAGGCGCGGCTGCATCGGCGCGGCCTCGCAGCGCATCCGTTTGTGAGCCGGCGCACGCCCCGGCCGGATTACCCTCATTCCGCCGCCCACATCACCCCATCGGGCGATATCGACGCTACCGGCGTTCGCTTCCCTTCGCGCGTGCTCAGTCAATGGGTGTGCCCGGCCGTGGAAAGGTTCCGCGATCGCGGCCCGATGCCCTGTCGCCCGCTTCAGGTGCTGTTCCGCGATGCGCCGCGGGGCGAGTGGTGGAGACGTCGCCAGTCCGCGGCGTTGTCGGGGGCGGCGCGGAGCCCGGCGGGATCCGGCTATCGGCCGAGCACGGGGTCTTCAGGCCAGTATCCGCGAATGCCGCCGTGGAAGTTGGCGGGATGGCTCACCATGTCCTCCTGGTTGGCCCATTCGACGGAGCCGTCGAGGTAGGAGAGGTTTCCGCCGGCGGAGCCAACGGCTTGCGGCTCCGGGGTGCTGCCGGATTGGCTGGTCACGACGCCGCCGCTCGTGCCGTGCGAAGAATGCGTGATGTTGTTGCCGAGAAGACTTCGGAGCGTGTTCTTCTCAATCACGTCGACCGTCATGACCAGCCGACCGTGATTGGTCATGCGCTGGGGCGAAAGCCAGGGATTGGTCGGGGCGACGTTGAAGCTGCCCGGGCCGCGCCCGAAGAGGATGTAGTAGCCGAGCCGCGCCCGCGGCGGCGACGCGGACGGTCCGAAGACCGTCTTGATGTACCCCTCGCCGCGATTCGGACAGGTGAACTTGGTCATGTCCGCGAAGTGTCCTTCCCAGTAGCGAAACATCTTCTCGTGAACCCATGAGATGTGTCCGCCGTTGTCCGGCTTGGTCACCACGTCGAGGGGTTCGCTGGGATCATGTTTGCGGGAGACGCGAGGGAAGACGCCGCCATGATCGTTGGCGAACACGATGGCGGACAGAACGATCTGGCGCTGGTTGGACGCGCATCGCCCCCGGACGGCCGCCTCCCTGGCCCGGCCCAGCGCCGGCAGCAGGATGCTGATCAGCACGGCAAGGATCGCGACAACGACGAGCAGTTCGATCAAGGTAAAAGCACGTTTCACCCGGCCCCGGCATGGGCGAGGAGTTGTGACCGTCGAGTTTGCCATGATGTGGTTGCTCCGAATTGGCACGTGGGCCGACGATGCTTCGAGCGGCAGTCGTGACTTCGACACGCCGCCATCCGACGCTTTGCCTCTGGTCAAAACCGGCCCGGTGCCGGACCCAAGCTCCGCCGCAAATTGAACGACTGTGCTGAGAGGCAAATGGGCGTAACTGGACTTGAACCAGTGACCTCCTGCTTGTCGAGCAGGCGCTCTAGCCAACTGAGCTATACCCCCCGATTCCAATTTATAGCATAGGAAACAGCCGCGGCGGGGTCAACCGTCGATCACGCCTCGCCGAGCTTGTGCAAGCTCGGAGCGACGGACTCGCGCAGGGCGTGGATGAGTTGCAGGCGCATTTCGCTGATCCGCTGCTGCAGCGAATCGTCGCCGATGAGGTTGTGCATCTCCCACGGATCATGGCGCATGTCGTAGAGGGCCTCGTCCCCGTTGCCGTACGTGACGTATTTCCACTCGCGCTGGCGGACCATTCGCCAATTGCCGGCGGGCTTGCCGTTCTCACTGTACACGTACTGCCGGGGAGCATCTGCGCGGCCCATGATGTAATCAAGGAACGACCGGCCGGGGGTGGACGGCAGATACTCGCCCGGCTCGCCGGTCAGCCCGGCCGCGGCCATGATCGTCGCCGGCAGGTCCACCGCGCCCACCGGCGCGTCGAGGGTGCGGCCGTCGAGAATCCGCCCGGGCCAGCGGAGCACGAACGGCGTGCGGGCGGACGAATCGTCCGGCGTGCCCTTATGGGCGCGGTCCTTGTGGCCCATCATGTCGCCGTGGTCGGTGGCGAAGATCACCAGCGTGCGGTCGAGCTCGCCACGCTGTTCGAGGACGGCGAGCAGCTTGCCGACTTCGTCGTCGATCTGCTCGATCATGCCGCAGTAGGCGGCCATGCGATTCCGCCAGTACGCCGACCGCTCGGGATCGTCCACGCCGACCGGATCGGGCATGTCATCCGGGCTGTGGCGGTGATACTCGGCCGGGGGATCGATGGGGAAGTGCGGCCCGCAGAACGAGGCGTGCAGGAACCACGGCCTGTCGCCGTCGTAATCGGCGAGCCACTGCCGGGCGTGCCGACCGATGAACGCGTCCATGCTGTCCTCGACCGAAAGGAAGGAGGCGTCAGACGGTTCGTCGCCGCCGAGTTGTTCCACGCGACGTATGAGGTCTTCCCGATAGCGGTCGAGCAAGCCGCGCTCGGCGAGGTGGTGCGTCCAGTGACAATCGACCCGGTGGGCGAAGGATTTACCGCAGGTTTCGAAAGCGTGGTCGTAACCGCGAACGGTCCGCACCTCGCGGACGAACTTCTCGTCGGTCAGGTCGTTACCCCAGCAGCCCTGGGCGTGGAGCTTGCCGACGAGGGCGGTGTGGTAGCCGGCATCGCGCACCGCGGCGGGCATGGCCTTCAAGTGCGTCGGCCATTTATGCCAATTCTCCATCAGCCCGTACGCCGCCTGCGACGGATAGAGCCCGTGGCACCACGAGAACCGCGTGGGCATGCAGATCGGGCAGTTGCTGAAGGCGTTGATCAGCGTGGCCCCCTCGCTGCGCAGCCGGCCGATGTTCGGCAGGCGAAGCCCGGACACCGTGCGGTTGTCAAACAGGTCCCAGCGATGCTGATCGTCGGTGATAAGCAGGATGTTCGGACGTTCGTCGCTCATGGGCACGTTTTAGCATGCCGGCGCCCCGGCGCGAAGTCGGTCGGCCGAGGCGGGCTCGATGTTCAAGTAGAATATCGCCATGGCGATTATCGAGAAAACAGCGCGTCCGACCCTCACCGCCGTGGAACTCGACGTAGGCGACGAACTGCACTTCACCCTCGCGAACGGGCAAGTGCGGCGGATCGTCCTGGAGCGCACCGGAGCGGGTGTCTTCCACACCACGCTCGATGAACCCAAGGTCGAACAGGCGGGCGCGGTGACCAACTACCGCTTCCACGCGGCCCTGCGGATCGACGGCGTCTCCGTGACCACCCGGCGGGAGATCGCGACGCAGAACAGCTTCTACGAACCGCGTGAACTCATGGGCCTGCACATCTATCTCGACGCGGTGGACGACATCTTCAACTTTCTCAACGAAGGCCACGGGGCCTGCCGGCCCCGCAAGAAGGCCCGGCTCGCGGTGCAGGACGCGTCGCTCGACATCTGCCCGGTGCTGCTGCATCCGTGGTGCCCGCTGCCGGAAGGCGGCCTGCGGATTGAGGACTGCTACAACGGCGAGGACGTCTGGCTTGGGGCGTATTTCGGCGCGTCGGCGCACGGCGGGCTCGACATCAATCACCCCGCCGGCACGCCGATCTTCACTCCCTTCGCCATCGACGATCACGAACTCTACAACCGGCTCGAAAACGGCGAGAACAACAATCGCTGGAGAGGCCGGCACCAGTGGCCGGACGGATCAACCTGGGAGATTCGGGTGTGTCACGTGACCCGGCTGTACCACGAAGAACATGCGCCCATCGAGGCCGGCGCCCTCCTCGCCGACGGAGCGGGCGCGCTGATCGGCAGTCACGAGCACAGCCACTTCGTGTTCCTGGTGCGTGAACCGGGCGCCGGCGAAGACGACGCGATCTTCCTCGATCCGTGGATTCTCTTCCGGCAGATGTATCTCGACCGGGAGCGCACGACGAGTCAGCGGCCGAGGTGACCGAGAAGCGACGGAGCGACGAAGGGGCCGGGCCTTCGCTTCGCTCCAGTGCGGCTCGGTCACGCCTGCGGCGCATCGGGGCGTAGCAGGTCGAGCCAGGCCTCGGGGAGGACCTCGAGCCAGAATCGGCCGGAGCGCTTCTGGACCCATACCCTGCAGCCGAACACGTCGCTGAGGATCTCGGGGCTGATCACGTCATCGGGTGGGCCGTTCGCCGCGACACGCCCCTCCCGCAGCATGAGGACCTGGTCGCAGCGCGTGCTGATCTCTTCGACGTGATGGGTCACGAAGACGATGGTCGGCGCGTCCGGCCGCTGACGCAGCCGCTCGAGGGTGGCGAGCAGATGCTCGCGGCCGGCCACGTCGAGTCCCGCGGTCGGCTCGTCGAGGATGAGGATCTCGGGAATCTTCACCAGGGCTCGGGCGAGCAGGCACCGCCGCTGCTCGCCGGTCGACATGAGCACGAACGGCCGATCGCGATGCCGCGTCAGGCCGACGGTGTCCAGGATGTGGTCGGCGTGGCGGCGCTGCTCGGCGGTGGGCTGATCGTAGAGGTAGAGCGTGGCGAAGTAGCCGGTGAGCACGACCTGCCCGGCGGTCATCTTGCCCGTCACGCCGAAGCGATTGGAGGGATTGACCACCGCGACGCGTTTGCGGAGTTCGCGCAGGTCGGCATGGCCGAGCCGCTCACCGAGCAGATCGATCGTGCCGTCGCTCGGCCACTCGTAACCAAGCACGGCGCGGATGAGCGTGGTCTTGCCCGACCCGTTGGGCCCGAGCAGGGCGACGTATTCCCCCCGCCCCACCGACCAGTTCACCTCGTCCAGGATCAACGTCCCGGCGCGCTGAAGCGAAACGTGCTGTGCGTGGATCGCGGACATCGCGGCATGGTAGCAGCCGGCCGGGAAGGCGAGGGGCGGGGACGATCCGGACCTGCGCTGAAGCTCCGGTCCGGCTTGAAACCCTGTCGCGATCCCGTTCGTTCATCGCCTCACCGAATGAGCTTATCCAGCTTCGGGAACTCGTCTTTGAGCATCGGGTAGAGCCGGCGATACGCGCGATGGGCCCGGCGGTAGAACTTGCTCATGTCGGTATCAGGATCACGGTTCTCGACTTCGCTGATCACGGCCTCGCAGGCCTCGGGGACGGAGGCCCACACGCCGGTGCCGACGCCGGCGAGCAGCGCCACGCCGTAGGCCGGGCCTTCCTCGGCGTTGATCACCGCGGTGGGCACGTCGTAGATGTCGGTCTGGAGCTGGCGCCAGAAGCGGCTGCGGGCCCCGCCGCCCGACAGGCGGATCGTCTCGGTGGGAATCTTCATGCCCTGGATGACCTGGAGCATGTCGCCCATGCCGAAGGTCACCCCTTCGAGCAGCGCGCGGATGAGGTCGGCCCGGCTGTGTCGGGCGGTGAGCCCGATCCATCCGCCGCGAGCGGTCGGGTCCGGGTGCGGGCAGCGCTCGCCGGTGAGATACGGCAGGAAGAGCAGGCCTTCGCAGCCGGCCGTCGCCTTCTCCGCCTCGGCGATGAGCAGTTCGTAGGGGTCGACGCCCTTCTTCTTCGCCGCGGCCATCTCGGCCTCGCCCATGTGATTGCGGAACCACTGGAACGACCCGCCCGCCGAGAGCATGCACCCGAACACGCACCACTTGCCTTCGACGGCGGCGCACATCGTGTGCACCCGGCCCTTTGGGTCATACACCGGCTTGTCGGCGTGGGCGAACACCACGCCGCTCGTGCCCATGGTGGCGCTGACGATCCCGGAGGCGACGATGCCGTTGCCGACCGCCCCGGCGGGCTGATCGCCGCTGCCCCCGACGACGGGGGTGTTGGCCTTGAGCCCGAGTTCGCCCGCCGCCCATTTGCTCAGCTTCCCGCTGACCTCGTGCGATTCGAAGCACGCCGGCAGCAGCTTCGCGTCGAGCTCGAGCTTCCTGAGCAGCTCGCGGTTCCACTTGCGCTTTTTCACGTCGAGCAGCGAGGTGCCGGAGGCATCGCCGACTTCGGTGGCGTACTCCCCGGTCATTCGAAAGCGAATGTAGTCCTTCGGCAGCAGCATGTGCCGCGTCTTGTCAAACACCTCGGGCTCGTTCTTGCGAACCCAGAGAATCTTCGGCGCGGTGAAGCCGGTGAGGGCCCGGTTGCCGGTCATTTCGATGAGCTTTTTGCGGGAGCCGGCGGCCTTTTCGAGATCGTCACACTCCGCGACGGTGCGCTGGTCGTTCCACAGAATCGCGGGGCGCAGGGGGTCGGCGGTCTCCGGACCGTCCTCGGCGAGGCAGACCAGCCCGTGCATCTGGCCGCTGAGTCCGATGCCGCTGATCTTCTTGCCGTCGATCTTCGCTTTGTTCACCACCTGCTTCGTGGCGGCGACGGTCGCGTCCCACCACTGCCGCGGGTCCTGCTCCGACCAGCCGGGGTGGGGCGAGGCGATGTCGTGCTCCGCCGTGGCGGTGGCGAGCACCTTGCCCTTGCGATCGCAGACCAGTGCCTTCGTGCCGGACGTGCCGATGTCGATGCCGAGGAGATAGGACATGATTCGGGATTCCTTTCGTTTGCGTTGTCGCGACCGCCCATGAGATTACCGCGACCGGCGTGGCGTGAAAAGAGACGCCGCCCCTGCCAAGGGGTTGATCCTGCAAAGCCGCTCCGTGACTCAGGGCAGGTTGCCGTCAGGCCCCCAGTACGACAGCCGCCAGAGCGGGTACGCGCTATCCGGGCCGAAGCGCTCGCGGTTGAGCATTTCAGCTTCACTGAATATCTCGACATGACCGTCGAGGAAAGAAATGGGTAGCCCATCCATGTGCGAGGTCTGAATGTGCTTGTTGCCGGACAGATCGGTGAAGTCGTAGCTGTTCGCCTGCCAGGTGCCCGTCGCCACTTCCACCGGAAGATACACCGAGTTGCTCTGGGCGAGATGTCCGAACACGCCGGTGTGGCTCGGG
>CAYFQS010000196.1:0-7032 GCA_964345245.1 uncultured Planctomycetaceae bacterium
GCCCCGCCCGCTCTGCCGCAGGTCACCGACACCGTCGAACGCCATGGCTTCGACGGTGTCGGTGACCTGCGGCAGAGCGGGCGGGGCGGGCGGGGCGAGCACGCCGCTGCGGGCCTGGAAGACGTAGCGACCGGGCTGCGAGCTGTTGAGCAGTCGGCTGGTGAGGGCATCCGGCCCGCCATCGAGCAGGGCGCCGTTGACCCCGGAGCCGGGCAGTTCGAACTGTTCGCCCGCCACCCCGCTCAGCCCGTTGGCGTACCCGGCGCGGGCCGAGGCCCCGCCGAGGCCGTTCACGCCGCCGCTGGCATCACCGGTCTCCCACGTGATCTGCTCGTAGTTGAACTCGATGTCGAAATCACCGGGATTGCCGGTGTCCGCCGACCGGTCGATCAACACGAGCTGGAAGCTGTTGAGCTTCTCGTCGTTCTGGTCGAAATAGCCGACGTTGTCGTAGGTCACGCCGAAGGCCGGCCGCATCGTCCCGCCGCCCACGTCCACCGGTTCGCTGCCGTAGGTCACCACATCGCTGCCCGCGCCGCGGGTGTCCACGTCGGCGAAGAAGGGCGCGATGATCGGAATCGAGGTCGAAAGCAGGTCGAACGGCGTGAACGTCGGCAGGGCACCGTCGAAGGTCACGTTGCCATTGTTATTCACCCACAACTGACTGTGTTCCACGCCGAAGAAATCGAGGGTGAAGCCGATGTTGACCGGTCCGACCGAACCGTCGTCGTTGGCGGGGAAGATCAGGTCGTCGAACCCGTCACGGAGCACGCCGGTCGTCGGGGTGAGCCCGACCGTCACCGACGCCTCGCCGGTGGTCACATCCAGGGCGAACAGGGCGACCGCGTCGGTGATGAACGCGCCCTCGAAGGTTGCGTCCAGGGCCGCGTCGTCCGTGCCGTCTTCACCGATGATGCCGAGTTCGTCAGCGACGGTGCTGCCGCCCGCGTTGTCGATGGTCAGGGCCGTGCCCGCCACGCCATCCGCGTCGGTGACGATCAGGCCCGTGCCGTCGGGGTTGATCGACAGGGTGATGTTGTTCGCCACCGCCCCGGCGTCGGTGTTGAACGCGGTGACCAGATCGCCCACGGTGGTGACCGTGGCCGAGTCGAAGTCGACGTTGAACGACACGCCGTCGCTGCCGGTCACGCTCAGGTCGTCGGTCAGCGCGGCGGTGAGTCCCACGCCGTCGCCGTTGTTCAGGTCCGCCAGTTCGGTCGCGTCGATGATGCGGGGCGTGCCGGCGGTCAGGACCTGCCCGCCGCTGTTCGCCTCGAGGGTGGAGATCAGCGTCAGCGCGTCGCCCGATCCATCGACCACTTCCCCGATCTCGGTGAAGGCGGTGACGACGCCGTTGGCATCCCGCTCGATCTCGTAAAGATCGTAACGGTCGTTCTGCGGATCGCCATCGCCCTGGTCGTCAAAGTGGACGGCGTACATCATGCCGCCCGGCGTGACGGTCAGGCCGCGGACGTCAAAGTCGCCGCCGAGTCCCCCGCCGCCGATCGTGCTGCCGGTGTCGATGAACTGGCTGTTGCGGATCGCGAACACCCGGCCATCGTCCGCGATCGCCATGCCCTGCAACGAAATCCGCTCACCCGCGATCGTGCCCACTTCCACCGTCGGATTGTGGCTGAGCATCTCCGTGACCGCGTACAGGTCGTCGGCGCTGCTGAAGTCGATCGCCTCGAGCGCGATGTTGCCGTTGACCGGGTCCGTCACGTCGGTGACGTTGGACTGACCCGCCGGATCGGTGCTCGGATCGGCGAGATAGAGCTGGCCCACCGCGCCCATCGAGGTGTCGAACACCCACAGGGCGCCGGTGGAATCAGCCGCGATGTCCGAGACCGCCGTGCCGGCGCCCGGCGTGGAGACCACGTCCGTCAGCAGCGGGTCGCCCACGCTGTCCACGATGCTCAGGCGGTTGATCCACCCGCCGACGAAGAACTTGCCCGGTCCCTGGCTTTCCATGCTCAGGGAGTTGATCCGTCCGCCCACGCGGCCGATCCACGTCGGATCGGCGGGCATGTCCACGAAGCTGAACTGGTTCACGTCGCCGTCGATCCACAGGTCCGGCGCCGCCGTGCCGTCCGTCCCGAGATTCACGTCCGCGAGGTCGAGGGTGCCCACCGTGGCGTCATCCTCGGTGAGGATGCGGTTGATCGTCACCGCGCCGGGCGTGCCGTGATCCACGACGATGCGGGTGCCCCGCGTCCCGCCGGTGATCGCCAGCGTGTCGATGACCATGTTTCCGGCGGTGGTGTCGCTGTCGTGCACCGTGACCGTGCCCGGCCCGAAGATGGTGATCGTCGCCCCGCTGCCCGGGTCGGTGTAGACCGTGCCCTGCGTCGCCGTGCCGACCGTCGCCTCCAACGGGTTGCCGAGGTCGTCGGTGATGTCGGGCGTGGTGTCGGTGAGGTCTTCGATGACGTAGTCGACGGTCTGGCCGATGTTCGCGCCGAGCACGCCGCCGAGTTGGGTGCGATCGGAGCGGATCAGCGTATCGGCGAGGACGGCCGACGCGCCGTCGACATCCGCGCTGATGTTGTTGATGGTGCTCTGGCCGCCGGTGACCGAGTTGACCACCGAATCGTCGGCGGTGCCGAACACGCCGTCGGCGCCCGGATCGACGCCGGCGGAAACCGCCGACCCGACCATGCCGTTGGCCCCGCGGACGTTCGCGCTGAGGATGTCGCCGTGGTACAGCACGCGGTTGGCGTGGCCGCGGACCTCATCGCTGTCCGGGATGAAGTTGGCGTTGGCGTCGCCGCCGAGGGCGAGCGTGCCGCCGAGCACCTCGTTCACCGCCTGCACGCCGACGCTCAAGCCGCTGGAAACGCTGCTTCGCGTCATGTCGCCGTTGAGGAAGAGCGACCGCATGTCGCCGCCGGCCGCGATGATCGAGTCGGTCACGTTCCCCGCCCGGAAGCTGGTGATGTCGGCCATGCGGCTGGTCTCGAACACGTCCTCGCCCACGGTGTCGCTGAAGACCATGTCCTCGCCCGGATCGACTCCCGCCTGCACCAATGTGTTCGTCACGTCGCCGCGCGAGATGAACACCCGCAGATCGTCCCCGGTGGCGATGACGCTGTTCATCGACGCATCGCCCACGTCGCCGGCCATGATGATGTTGGCTCCGTCCCGGGCGATCACGCTGCCGACCAGTCGCCCGTTGACGATCATGCTCGTCAGATCGCCCGCCGCGGCCAGCGTGGCGCCCGCGATGCCGCCGGCGTCGTCGACGCCGAAGTCGCCGCGGACGTTCGCGATCGTCCGCTCCGCGCCGCTCTGCACCGTGCCGGTGAAGTTGTCGCCGACAATGATGTTGAGCAGCCGGCTCCAACCGGTGGTCACCGTGCCCGCGAGGTCGCCGGTCACGTTGAGCATGCCGGCTTCGCCGGCGTTGACGGTCGCGCCGGCTTCAAGGTCGCGCCCGATCATCACCGTCCGCAGCACGCCGTCCGTCGTGATCGACGAACCGGTCACCATCGACCGGTCGGTCCGGAACATGTTGATCTGGTCGGCCGAGATCTCGCCGGTCAGGTCGCCGCCGAAGAGCATCATCGTGCCCAGGGTGCCGTTGTTGACGTTCACGTCGCCGTGGAAGTCGCCGTTGCGGACCATCACGAATCGCACGTCGCCGAAGGTGCTGGAAATGCTCGCGTCCGACTCCACCCGGCCGTTGATCACGTTCACCACGTTCAGGTTCTCGCCCGCGGTGACGTTGCCGCCGATGTGGCCGTTCCTGACGGTGAGACTGTTGATGTCGCCGGTCGCGATGATGTCGCCCACGATCAGGCGATAGTCGCTCTGCATGAGCTCGTCCTGGGCGGCGTCGGCTTCCACGCTGAAGAACGTGGCGAAGCTGTTCGGCGTGGTGGGGACTGTCGACGTGTAGCCCCGCAGTGTTTCGCTCACCGCGCCCGGATCCGTGATCGCTTCGGATCGGTCCGGACGGCGCGTGTCGATCCGGAGCAACTGGCCTTCGTCCGCCGTCGCCCCGTCGTCATGGACCGCGATCAGCCGGCGGAAGACCGTGCCGTCGAAATCCATGCCGGTGATGGCGGTGGCGTCGGCCACGCCGTCGCCGTCCCGGTCGGCGCGGATGGCGCCAAGGTCGTCGGTCTCGACGGTCGCCCCGCCGAGATCGCGCACGTTCAGCCGCAGCAGCGAATCATCCGTCCCGTCGTTGACCACGAAGTAAACCTGATCGTCCAGCCCATAGGTCGTGCTGCGCCGGTCGTCGAGGGCGAGGGCGTTGACCGCCATGGTCGCCGGGGCGATCGCCGCGCCGTTGTTGAGCAGTTCGCCGAGGTTCGTGGCCTGACCCGTGCTCACGTCCACGCTCCAGAGAGCGTAGTCGCCGGTGCCGGCCGCGGATTCGGTGCCGATGACCAGCAGCCGATCGTTGAACGCGTCGTACTCGGCCGCCGCGATATTCTCCAGCACGTTGCCGCTGGCGCTGTCGACGATGTTGCCGATCATCGTGAAGGTGTCGGTCGTATCGTCGAGCGAGCCGTCGGTCTCGCGGTCGAACTGGTAGAGATCGAAGCTGGCGCCGTTGTGGTTGACCGCGAAGACCGCGCTGGCGTCGGTCGCGGCGAGGGCCCGCACGTCGAAGGACGTGGTGCCGCCGTTGAGCAGATTGCCGAGCGACAGCGTCGGGTTCGGATCGGCGTTGGTGCCCGTTTCGCTGTCGGCGCTGACCCGCGCCGAGAGCAGCCGCCCGCCGACTTCCACGTCGCCGGTGATCCGGCCGTCCACGCTGAGCACGTTCAGGTCGCCTTCGACGAGCACGTCGAGCGCGAGCTGGGCGTTCTCCTGGTTCGCCGCCCGTCCGGTGCCGACCTGCAGCACGGACAGGTTGCCGTTGATCTGCATCTCGCTGGCGGGCATCTGGCCGGTGCCGGCCACGCCGAGACTCCCCGCGGCGCGGATCACGCCCACGTTGCCGTTGATGTCGAACGACCCGGCGAGCATGTTCCCGCCGAGACTCATGAAGCTCAGCGCGTTGCCGCGGACGCCGATGCCGTCCACGGTCACGTTGCCCTGCATGTCCCCGCCGATCATGAGCGTACCGAGCCGGCCGTCGGCCCGGACGTTGCCGATCAGGTCGTCATCGACCCGGAACAGACCGATGTTCCCGTTCGGGCCTGCCGCATGCATCACCGAACCGTCGGCGAAATCGCCGGGAATATGGGCGAAGTTGATCGGCCCGGCGACCGTGACGCTCGTCGCGAGCACGTCGGCGTCCGGGCGGAAGAAGCCCAGACCACCGGTCCTGATGTCGATCCCGCCGGTCATGCTCGCTTTGCCCGGGGCGGTGGCCCCATGGGTCTGAATGCCCCGGATCGAGTTGGCGATCTCGAGCATTGAAGGCCCGTCGAACGGATTGGTGTTCAGCAACTGATAGGCGTCGACCAGGCCCATGTCGCGTCCGAAGAGGACGGTGAACTCGTCGATGATGCCGGCCTGGTCCCCGGCCGGAGCGACGGCCGGCGCCAGCTCGATCATCGGGACAAACGTGGGCAGGCCGAAGAAGGGATCGAACTCCTGGGACTCGCCGAACCGCACGCCGTCGGTGAAGTCGCTGGTCTGCAGCGTCTCGCCTCGACCGGTGGCGATGAGGTTGCCCATGTTCGCCCCGCCGGTCAGGGACACCTCGCGCACGCCGTAGCCGTCCGACACCACGTCTCCGAGCGTGCCGTCGGCGCCCAGAACCTGCACGTTGCTGTTGAGGATGCCGAAGCCGTGGCGGACGGTCATGTCGCCGATGTCGCGGGCCACGAAGATCGAGCCGAGGATGCCGCCTTCGCCCGAGAGCGTAATGCGACCGATTTCTTTCTCGGGAATCTCGATGGGGTCCACGGGGTCCTCATCACTGGTGAAGAGCCCGGCCGTCTCGCGACTGTTGGCAAAGTCGAGGACGGTCATGATGTCGGAATTGATGATCGCCCCGTTCTCGAGACTGACCGCGCCGATGGCGCCGCTGGCCACGATGTCGCCGCGGATGTGCGAGCCGATGCCCTGGTTCTCGACCACGTCGATGTCGCCGGTGGCGTAGATGCCGGCAAAGCCGACGTCGCCGCTGCCGCTGGGCAGGATGCCCTGGCCGATGTTGACGTATCGGATGTCGCCCTGGGCGACGACCGGAGCGTTGATGCCCTCGAAGCGGTCGGAGCGGTCCACGCCGTCGATGTTCGCCATCACCTTGCCCACCGACCCGCCGATGATGAGGTTGCCGAGGCCTTCGTAGGCCAGGGCCTCGCCGACGTTGCCGGCCACCTGCACGCCGAAGCCCTGCAAGCTGAACGGGAAGGTATCGGAGAAGATATCGAGCGAACTGATGACGTTGCCGGTGTGGTTCTTCGCCAGGCCGAGCGTCCCGAAGCTTCGGATGCGGCCGACGGAGTCGGCGGTGACGCTGACGATCTCGCCGCCGGTGGTGTTGTCGATTCGGCTGAAGTTGCCGCCGGCGACCTCGAAGACGTCGACCGGGGCCACGCCGCCGATCCCGACGTTCAGGTCGGCCATCCCGCCACCGTTGTCGTCGGTGTCATCCCCGGCCTCGAGGAGTCGAACTTCGCCGGTCGTTTCGTCGACAATCACGCCGCGGCCCGCGCCCTGGGCTTCGAGTCGGCCGATGGCCACGGGCTGGCCGCCGGAGGCGCTGGTGGCTTCGATGGCGAGCCCGCCGGAGGAGACCGCGTCGATGAGCACCACGCCGCCGCTGTTGCGGATGCCGAAGGTCCTGGTGGTGAGGAAGGGCTCGGCGATCTCGCCCGTTTCCTCATCCTCCGCTTCGCCGCCGGTAGGGAAGGGCTTGACCACGATGGTCGCCCCGCCGTCATCCTGAAAGACCTTCTCGACGCCGGGTGCGTGGAGAATTTGCGAACCGTCGGTGCCGGTCTGACCGAAGATCGGATCCTGGAAGACCAGACCATCCACGCGGATGTAGCCGACGTTCCCGCCGGGGCCGGTCGTGATCGGCGGGCCGCCCGCTTCGGTGGTCCCGAAGTCGCCCTGGACGTG
>CAYFQS010000197.1:0-7025 GCA_964345245.1 uncultured Planctomycetaceae bacterium
TTGCCGCCGCCGGGGCATCCGGCCGGCAATCCGTATTAGTGTAGACCGTCAGGCGAATAACCGCCATATGTCGATGACCCGAATCCTCACAATTCCTCCGCGTATCGGTCAACGTCCCAATCCGGGGTTGGCCCTGTAGCCCGCGGTTTCGGATCGGGCTATATATATTCCGAAACCTCGAAGTGACACGCGGGCTGCAAGGCGAAATACCGGCCGCGCCGGCCGCAAGTGTGGAAGGACAACCGCAGATGTTCGGCAAACGTTTCAAGCTGTTCACCGTGTTCGGGTTTACCGTCTGGCTCGATGTCAGTTGGTTCATCATCGCGTTGCTCATCGCGTGGTCGCTCGCCGAGGGCGTGTTCGGGCGGATGGACGTCCTGGCCGACGAGGTCGCCCTGCGCTGGGTGATGGGCGCGATCGGGGCGGTGGGTCTGTTCGCCTCGATCCTGTTTCACGAACTCGGCCATTCGCTGGTGGCCCGGCAATACGGCATGCCGATGCGCGGGATCACGCTGTTCATCTTCGGCGGCGTGGCCGAGATGAACGCCGAACCCCCGCGGGCCGGCGCGGAGTTCTGGGTCGCCATCGCCGGCCCGATCGTGAGCGTTTTCATCGCCCTCGGCTGCGGCGGGTTCTACTCCTGGGGCAAAGGCGACGGCTGGCCCGCGCCCGTCACCGCGCTGCTCGGCTGGCTCGGGGCCGTCAACGCCATCGTCGTCGTGTTCAACCTCCTGCCCGCCTTTCCCCTCGACGGCGGGCGCGTGCTCCGCTCGATCCTCTGGAAGGCCAAAGGCAATCTCCGCTGGGCCACGAAGATCACCTCGCAGGTCGGCTCCGGATTCGGTATCGCCCTGATCATCGTCGGCGTGTTCAGCATGATCGGCGGCAACGTGCTCGGCGGCATCTGGCAGGCCCTGATCGGCATGTTCCTCCGAGGCGCGGCGAAGATGTCCTACCAGCAACTCATGCTCCGCCGCGCTCTCGAAGGCGAGCCCGTCCGCCGTTTCATGGCCGACAACCCCATCACCGTGCCCGCCGAGACCACGCTCGACGACGTGATCGAGAACTACGTCTACCGCCACCATCACAAGATGTATCCCGTCACCCGCGACGGGGAGCTGTCCGGCTGCCTCACGACCCGGCAGATCCGCGAGATCGATCGGGGCCGGTGGTCTTCGACCAGGGCCGGCGACCTCGCCGACGCCTGCGACGAGAATAACACCGTCAGCCCCGACACCGACGCGATGCAGGCCCTCTCGCAGATGCGCCAGAGCGAGAACTCCCGCCTCATGGTCACCGAGAACGGCGAGCTCGTGGGGATCGTCGCCCTCAAGGACATGCTGGACCTGATCGACCTGAAAGTCGACCTCGACGGCCGCGACTAAAAAAGGTGTCAGGAACCTTTTCGCCGCGGAGCGTCAGTGCTCCGTCGTTCCGGCCGGTTCGAGCATGCGGGTCAGCCGATTGCGCAGGGCGGTGGTGATGCGACGGGCGCGGTCGTCGCCGTCCGGTGATTCGGCCTCCAGCTCGGCGGCCGAGGTCGGCTCGCCGAAGTGCACGACCGCTTCGCCGCGACGGAGGTAGGAGCCGAGCACGCTGTGCGTGCGCGGCGTGCCGGAAATGGCCACCGGTACGATCATCGCGTCCTTCGCCGCCGCCGCGATCAGTCCCGCCCCGGCGTGGAACCGGCGGACCTCGCCCGCCGGCCCGCGGTTGATCCCGCCTTCGGGGAAGATGCCGACCACGTCGCCTTCGTGAAGGGCGCGGATCGCCTCCCGCGCCGCGCGGCCGGCGCGGCCCGTGCCCTGCACGAACACCGGCCGGATCAGCCGCCAGAGCCAGCCGAGCCCGCGCAGGCGAAACCGTTCGGTCATCACCCAGCGCACCGGTCTGGGGACCGCGGCCTGGATGAGCGCGGGGTCGAGCCCGGCGGTGTGGTTCGAGACCAGCAGCAGCGCGCCCTCGCGCGGGATTCGCTCCGCCCCGACGGTGCGCAGCCGCTGGAATCCGAAGGCATAGAGGCGGTTGATCCGCCACAGCAGGTTGAGCCGGCCGTCGGGGTGCGGGCCGGCCATGCCGTAGGTCCGCCCGGCGTAGACGCCGAGCACGATGAGCAGCACGCCGAAGAGAATCCCGACCGGCACCATGTAGAAGTCGGAGGCGGGGACTTGCCAGATGAGCAGCGACGCGGCGACCTTGGCGATGTCGGAGGCCATGTCCTTGAAGCCGAACACGCGGCCGCGCATGCCGTCGGGCGTGACCTGCTGGAGCATGGTGTTGATGGTGATCATGAGGATGCCGCCGAAGACGCCGGTGAGCCCGGCGAGGGCGAGGCCGACGCCGTACACAGGCACGATCATGAGCAGCGCGAGGAACAGGCCGGTGCCGATCATGCCGGCGGTGATGAGCAGGTCGCCGCCGTAGCGGGTGTTGAGGATGCCGAGCAGGATCGCGCCGATGAGCATGCCGAATCCGAAGGCGCCGGCGATGAAGGCGAAGGTGTCGATGCTTCCGCCGTAGAGCTTGACGCTGATGACGGTGCCGGCGGCCATGACGATGGAGGTTCCGCCCCAGAAGAGGATGCTCACGAAGGTCAGGGCGAGCACGGGGCGATGTCGGAGCACGTAGCGGCCGCCGTCGACGATCTCCTGCATGATGCGGCCCGGTCCGCGGGGGCCGTCCACGTCGGCGGAGCGAAGGGGGCGTTCGGCGGGTTTGGCCGCGGGCGTCTTGAGGAAGATCCAGAAACTGCCCGAGACGAGATAGCAGCAGGCGGAGATGAACACGCACCAGCGCGCCGCGTCGCGGGCGATCGGCCCGCCGACGAGGAAGCCGAGCAGGTTCCCGATCACGCCGAGCCCGAGCACCACGGCGTTGGCGCGCTGGAGATAGCGGAGGCCGACCACGTTCGGAATCACCGACGTGCGGGCGGGGCTGAACGTCGCGGCGAGCATGCCGATCGCGAACATCAGCCCGTAGATCTTCCAGTGATGCTCCGGCGACACGGCCCCCGCGTGGCCCTCGGGCAGCAGCACGTAGGCGTAGAGGATCACCAGTCCGCGCATTTCGTCGGCGAAGAACATCAGCCACTTCCGCGGCAGGCGGTCGGCGAGCCAGCCGGCGAAGGGGCCCCAGAGCATGTAGGGCAGGAAGAAGAAGAAATCCTTCGCCGCGTCGATGCTGGACACACTCACCGGCTCGCCGTCGAGTTCGGTGAGGTTGAACCCGAGCATGACCATCACCGCGAGCATGGCCATGCGATCGCCGAACCCGCTGGCCAGCGTGCTCGACCAAAGCAGGTGGAAGCTGATATTCCGCGAGAGCTTCGGCGGCTCGGGATGATGGACAGGCGATTTCCCCATGACCGCCACAGCGTAATCCCCCGCCCCGGCCCCGGCTACCTGGCGTCGCATTCATTCGAGGGAGCATGACGGATGGCGCGGCCGGCCCTGTCCTTGCGCGTGTGGATTTCCTTCGAAAGCGCTTACACGATGGGTCGCGGCGCCTGCTGCGCTCGCGCCGTTCAAGGCCGGACTCTGTGAGTCCGGGATCGCCGCGAGGGTCAATCCCGACGGGCGGGAACGCTCGGCCGAGAAACGGTTCACTCGCCGCCATTGAGGCGGCTCGCGAACCCCGGGCTGACACAGCCCGGCTCGGAGTGACGCCTGCGGCGGTCGACCCGACGCCGCGGCAGGTGATATAATCCCGAGAACAACCGACTCACAGGACCTCCGTTCCTCACAGGACCTCATGTTCATGGATCACCACCACGCGAAACGTTACCGACTCTTCCGTCCGACGTGCGTCGCCCTCGCGATCCTGGGTCTCTGCCTGGCCGGCGCCACGGGGCGGGCGGAGACGACCGGCGACGGGTTCGAGCCATACCGCAAACCGGGCGAGCTGGCGCCACTGCCGGAGCATACCGCGACGCTCTATCGGGCGCCGTGGCGGGCGAACGTGCGGGTCGTTTCCGCCGCAGCGGTCAGGGACGGCGTGGGCGTATATTACAAGCACACGCCGAACGAATGGTCGATTGACGACCATGCGGCGGTGTTGAAGCAGTTGCATGCCGCGGGCATCCGGCGGGCGCGGCTGGTGCCGCACCATGCCATCTTCATCACTCCGGACTGGACGCCCGAGGAATCGCGCTCGCGCAGGCACCTGGAAAAGTTCGCCCGGCAGATGGTCGCGGCGAAGCGAGCGGGGATTCGGCCCCTCGTCGGCTTCCCCCACATCCTGCCCTACGGCGAGCCGGGCACGCGTGAGCTGCAGGAATGGTGGGGCAAGGGCGAACTGCTGCCGGTGGGCCCGATCGGCTCAGCCGAATGGCAGGCCTACCTCGACAAGACGTGGCAGGCCCTGCGCGCGGTGCTGGAGGTCGCCCGCGACGCCGGGTTTACCGACCCGGGCAGCTACGACCTGGACATGGGCTTCGGCCTGTGGTGGGGGGCGCCCGCCACGCCCCACACGCCGCCGGGATTAGCCCCTGATTCACTCGAGCCCGGCGGTTTGGTCTACGAGTTCGATCGGGCATTGATCCGGCGTCTGGGCGAAACCGGCTACGACGAACCCGTCGTGCGCTGGAAGCAGAACCATCACCACTTCGAGCATCTGCACGATCGCCACGTGCCCCCGGAAGCGCACGGAAGGTCGATCTCGTTCTACGGCACGTGGACGGGCGTCGTCGGGGAAAGCTGGGAAACGGGGACGCAGTACGACAAGCCGGAGGGCCCGCAGGACATGTGGCCGCCGCGGCCGGGGCTGCGGTGGGCGCACGCGGCGCCGCCGCGGATCGCGCTCGCCCGGCCGGAGGGCTGGATGGCCGACTTCACCCGCCACGACAACCTGATCCGTCTCATCCGGCGATCCGAACTGCCGCTGGCGATCGGGTCGCTCGGCGTCGTGCCGCGACAGATTCCGGATGCCCGCGAATCGCCCCGCAGCGGGTGGGAGATGAAGGCCATGGGCACGACCCGCCAGCTCGCCTTCTGGCTCAACCAGGGCGCCGAATTCGTGCTGCTGCACTCGGCGTACGAACCGCGGGCGAAGGAAGGCGGGGAATTCGTGCACTCGCTGATCGCCAATCCAATCGATCCCGCGAGCTTCAAGTGGACCGACTCCGAGCCCCTGCGTGCGGTGAAGCAGTTGGCCGACGTGCTCGGCGCGGGTGAGCCGGTCGCGGCTCGCGATCCCGGCTTCGAGTTCGCGCATCGGTTGGCGGACGACGCCGTGCTGATCCCCGCCTCCGGCGACGCCGGGCCGCTGCGGGCATCGGACGTCGTGGCGATTCTGCCCTGTCAACTGTCGGCCGGCCGCTACGCGATCGCGGTCTACATCGTCACGCCCGACATCGCCGAGCCGCTGGATGCGACCCGCATGACGCTGCGCCTCGGCGTGCCGCTCACGGAAGCGAGCGCCGTCGGCCCCGTCGGCGCAACCGGCGACGCAACCGTCACGATCACCGACGCCGCCAGCGGCACCGTCGAAATCCCCGTCAGCGACGCGGTCACGTGGCTCGTGGTGGAAACTTCAGGCAGGTAAGTCGGTGTGGAATCCGGGACGCCCACCACGGCGTTGGAACGCCGGCGTCCCACGTGGCGCGGGCTGCAGCCCTCGATAGCCCATCGGGCAAGTGCGGGTGCACCCCACGCCCTGGTGTCCGGAACTCCTGCGGGTTGCGGGGTGGCCTGGCGGCGCTTGTGAACTCGGGTCGCGATGTGCCTGTGCGCGGCTGATCAACCAATGAAAAAGGCCGCACTGCGTTCCACCCGTGCGGCCGTGGCCGGCGTGTGCAAGACGGCTCCACCGATGCCGCCGTCCCTGGCTCACGCCGCGCCCGTCCCATCCCTGGGCCGGACGTTCGGTTCGCCGCGCCCCGAATCGCGACGTGGGTTGTCGAATCAGTAGACGATCGCCGTGGCCTCCTCGACCGTTTCGATCACCTGCCGGACGTGGAAGGGCTTCTTGAGATAGCCGTCGAACCCGCGGGTGAGCAACTGGTGGGCCTGGCCGTCGGTGAGCTTGCCGCTCATCGCGATGACCTTGGTGATCTGGAGGTCGCCGTTGTCCTTGACGTTGCGGCAGACCGCCACGCCGTCGATATCGCCGAGATGCATGTCGAGCAGCATCACGTGCGGGCGGAACTTCTCGCACTCGACGCCGGCGGCGAAGCCGCTGATCGCGGTGCGGACCTCGTAGCTGGCCTGCTCGGTGAGGACCTTCTTGAGCACGTCGACGATCTCCTGTTCGTCATCGACGATGAGCACGCGTGTGCGGCCGGACTGCAGGCCGTCCATCGGAATCGCGTGCTGCTTCATGAACCGGACGAGGGCGTTGATCGGAATTCGCCGGTCCTTGGAGCCCGGGATGCGATAGCCGCGAAGCTGGCCGGAGTCAAACCACTTGCTGACAGTGCGGGGGGCGACATTGCAGATTTTCGCGACTTCGCCGGTGGTCAGGACATCTTTCTGGTGGGCCATTCATCCACTCCAGCATCTATTGATTGGAACGCTTCGCTCACCAGCGTTCGCAGCCACCACAGATATCGGCGGATGCACCGGTACAGTTAACGCGGCACTCATAAAAATCGCGACCGTTATGGTCGGCTCAGACGGCTGGCAGCGGGGGCACGGCGGATTATCGGACAGCCGCGGTCCTTCTGTTCAGCCCGCGGATACGCCGCAATAATGGGGTGAAACAGGAAAGGAAATGCCATGCAAGTCATTGCTGATCTGTGTGTCGTGCCACTCGGCGTGGGCGTTTCGGTCTCGAAATACGTCACCGCCTGCGAGCGGGTGCTCCGCGAAGCCGGGCTGAAAACAAAGCTGCACGCCTACGGCACCAACGTGGAAGGCGAGTGGGATGAGGTCTTCGCCGCGGTCAAACGCTGCCACGAGGTGATTCACGAAATGGGGGCGCCGCGGATCACGAGCACGCTGCGCTTCGGCACCCGCGTCGACCGCCGGCAGTCGATGGAGGACAAAGTCGCCAGCGTGGAAGCGAGGATGGACGGCGGGGGGTGAGCC
>CAYFQS010000198.1:0-6993 GCA_964345245.1 uncultured Planctomycetaceae bacterium
AAAGGGGGGGGGAAGCCGCAACGCGGGGGGACACGGGGGCGGAAGTCGCCACGCGGGGGGAAATGGCGCCGGAAGCCGCCACGCCGGGTTGGGCTTTGCTATGCTATGCGTTTGTCTCTGGCGAAAGGAACCGGCATGGCCGACAGCGACCCGAAGAAGATCGTGCTCGCCTACTCCGGCGGGCTGGATACGTCCGTGATCCTGCCCTGGCTCAAGGAGCGCTACCCCGGCGTGAAACTCGTGGCCTTCGCCTGCGAGCTCGGCCAGGGCGATGAACTCGAGGGCATCGAGAAAAAGGCCTACGACAGCGGCGCCGACGAAGTCGTCGTCGCGGACCTGCGCAAGCAGTTCGCCGAGGATTTCTGCCTGCCCATGCTCCGGGCCCACGCGGTGTACGAGAACGACTACCTGCTCGGCACGTCGATCGCCCGGCCGCTGATCGCCAAGGCCCAGGTCGACGCGGCGAAGCAGACCGGGGCCGATGCGGTCGCTCACGGCGCCACCGGCAAGGGCAACGACCAGGTCCGCTTTGAGATCACCTACAAGGCGCTGAACCCGAAACTGAAGATCATCAGTCCGTGGAAGGACCGGAAGTTCCTCGACGACGGGCTGGACAGCCGGGAGGGCGCGGTCGACTACGCGAAGCGGCGCCACGTGCCCATCGCGCAGTCGAAGAAGAAGATCTACAGCCGCGACCGCAACCTCTGGCACATTTCCCACGAGGGCGCGGAGATCGAAGACCCGGCCGCCGAACCGAAGTGGAACGACTGCCTGGTGACGGTCACCCCGGTGGAAAAGACGCCGAACAAGGCCGAGTCCGTGGAGGTCGAGTTCAAGGCGGGCACGCCGGTCGCGCTGAACGGCGAGCCACGGCCCGGCCACGAATTGATCGCGGCGTTGAACGAGATCGGCGCAAAGCACGGCGTGGGCATCGCCCTGCTGGCTGAGAATCGGCTGGTCGGCATGAAAAGCCGCGGCGTCTACGAGACGCCCGGCGGGACGATCCTGTATGAAGCGCACAAGGCCCTGCAGCACATCTGCATGGAGCGCGACCTCTACCATTCCGCCCAGCAACTCTCCCTGCGCTACGCGGAGCTGGTTTACTACGGCCAATGGTTCCACCCCCTGCGCGAGGCGATGCAGGCGTTCTTCGACGAGGCGAACAAGCCCCTCACGGGCAAGGTGAAGGTGAAACTCTACAAAGGCCGGGCCCTCGCCGTCGGGGCGGAATCGAACAACTCGCTGTACGATCCGGAACTCGCCAGCTTCGCCATGGCCGGCTACGACGTCACCGCGGCACGGGGGTTCATCGACCTCTTCGGCCTGCCCATGCAGGTCCGCGGCATGACGCAGCGGCGGTGAATCGTCGGGCGGGAAGCCGGGCCCTCCCCCCATCCGGAGGTCCGGCTTCTCAAGCTCGGGGCGATTCCGCATTTTCTTGAAAAATTTCTTGACTCCCATCACATGTGTGGTAGGGTATCTATCGTCCCGAGAATTCGAGAGAGACGACGAACGTTTCGCATCAACAGTCTATTTGGGAGATAGCAACCATGTTCAGAATCATCGCATCGAGTGCGGTCATCGCGCTGATTATCGCCTGCGCCGTCCCGGCGGCCTCCATCAGCTTCACCGGCGGTGAAACGGCCAACAATCAATGGTCGGACCAGGACAACTGGTCCACCGACGTGCCGAGCAACGGGGACGACGTCACGCTGCCCGGGGTGGCGGTCGACACCACGAGCATCGTGGATGTGGAGGGCAAGACCTTTCAGGCCGAGACCGGCCCGAACCTGCCCGCGGGGGGTTCCGTGCCCGACACGAATGCACAGATGTACACCGTGCTCGCCGACCTGCCCATGATCAACATCAGCTACAACAACATGAATTTCATGGGCGGCGGGCTGAACAAGTTGACCACGGCCCGCTGGCGCGGCAATCCGAATGACAGTTTTCGCACCATGGATGAGACTGCGGCCGACTGGGCTGACTTCCAGGACAAGTTCCAGATTCAAAATGGCAGCGCCAACGGCACGCACGGTAATCGCACGACCGAGGAAGGTGCCGCCAGTCCCGCCAGCGTCACCATGGACCTGCCCGATTTGAACGACGACTTCGACGGCACGACGAACAAGCCCGTGCTGTACGTGGGTCATGACACGGACACCGCCCGACCGACGTGGCTGACCAACGACTTCACGGATACCGGCAAGGATCTCGCCACGCCCGGCCAGGACCCGACATGGGACGTGTTCAGTCGGGAGATCAGCAGCTTCACGCCCGGCGAGGCCGACTCCCGCGGCTGGATCAGCGACGGGGGGCAGCTCAACTCCCTGAACATCGAACAGGACACCGGCGGCGTGACGCAGACCGTCGAACTCGCGCACAACCTCACCGTCAACGGGGCGCCGGACTACAACGTGACAGCCGGCAACGTGGTGCTCGACATCGGCAGCTACACGCTCCGCACGGACACCGGCGGGACGATTCCGGACGGGGTCACCGTGCTCATCGACGGCGGCGAATACGGCCGGGTCATCAACGACACCTCGACTTTCGGCTCGCTGACCATCGAATCCGGCGGCAAGCTCGCCGGTGTCGGCGACGTGAACCCCGGCCGAGGCGATGTTACCGTCGAAGCGGGCGGCACGATCGAGGTCGGCGATGGCGAGTTGTTCCTCAATTTTCCCTTCGGCAATAAGTTCGCCATGCATGGCAACCTCGTCGGTAATGGCACGAGCAGCGTGTTGAACCTTGCCGTCGGCTCCGGGCGGCAGCCGCAGCTCAAGGGCATCGACCCCGTCGGCCCGGACGCCACGATCACCGGCATCACCCGCATCCGGATGGGCCTCAAAAACAGCGGGAACTTCGGCCGCTTCGCCGACCCGGACAAGATCCGCCTGCAGGAGACGACCTTCGAAATCCGCAACAAACAACTTCAGTGGGAGGTGCAGGTAACGCCCGCCGACGTGATCGCCGACGGCCCCGACGCGGCGTTCAAGCTCGGGGCGATCGACCTGCGCAACGGCGGCGACCTCAAGCTCATCGACACCGGGAGCGTCGACGGCGACTTCGCCTACATCGGCGAACTGCTGAGTCTCGACGGCGACGAGCGGATCGATCTGAACGACAATGCCCTGCTGACGGACATGAGCGACGTCGACCTCGCAGACCTGCTCAGTTACGTGGATAACAGCGGCTTGCTCGGAGCGCCGACCGTGAAGAACGTCAACCTCGGCGGAACGGAATTCTGGTATCTCGCGCCGCAGCAGACGCAGATCGTGCCCGAACCGGCGACGCTGGCGCTGCTGAGTGTGGGCGGTGTGCTGATGGCGCGCCGGCGGCGGAACTGATCCGGACCTGCGCTTCGCTGCGGTCCGGCTTGCAAGCCCGGCCATGGGATACGCAGGCCTTGGCGGGGATCGAAAATAAGGCCTGGAACTAACGGAAACAGGAACTCAAGACATGCGACACATCGTGATTCTACTCGGCATCACGTTGGCGGCATCCATCGCCTCGGCGGACACGCTCTACCTCAACACCTTCGATGACGCCGGCAGTTTCAACATCGGCACCGACACAACGGATGCGGTGGCGTTCTTCAACTCGGTGCCCTCCGGCAGCACGGTAAGCGAGCAGGCGTTCGGCGGCGGCGACGCGAACACGGGCGCGGCCGCGGCCGGCGGCGATTACGCGTTGATGACCCGCGATGCCGGAGAGAACAAAGCGACCACCAAGAACGACGTGTCCAACACGTTCACCAGTGTCGTCGACCTGCTCAATGACCTGCCGCTCGGCGAGTACACCTGGCGCTACGCCTTCGACTGGGCGAGCGATCTCGACGGTTCGACCGGCAATCGCATGAACGCCAGCGTCGTGATGAAAGGCGCGGGCAGCGGCGGGAACGGATCGTGGCTCGACGGCAACGCCAGCACCGTGCTCGGCGACAGCGACGACGTGAACACATTCAAGCATTTCACGTCCGGCCAGACCACGTTCAGCGTCGTGCAGACCCTCGCCCAAGCCAACGACACGAACAGCCACTTCGTGATCGGCAGCTTCACCGGGCTTGATTTCCGATTCTCTCTGGCGGCCCAGAATTTCTCGTCCCCGCCATCCGTGGCGACGTTCAAGCTCGACAACTTCGCCATCGAAAGCGACACGATCGTCGTGCCCGAACCGGCGACGCTGACTCTGCTCGGCCTCGGCGGCCTCGCGGCGCTTCGCCGGCGACGGACCGTCCGTGAACGGTTTTAGTCCGGCCACGGGGTTGGAGCGATAAGGGATATTGAGAAGGAGCACGACACCATGCGAATCGTAACGATGATGGCCTTGATCGGTGTCGCTCTCAGTGCGGCCCCGGCTTCCGCGGCGACGGTCAGTGGCGGGGCGTCCCTGGCGCCGGACGTGTTCGACGTGTCCGGTTTGACCGCCACCGTCAGCGGCGATCCGAACATCTTCGTCCGGCGCGGCTCGGCGACAAACCCGATGACCGTCGCCCAGGCCGTCCAGTCATCAGCGCTGATGCAACTCGCGGTGACCAACAATCCGCCCGGCGCCGTGACGGGCCGGGTGGACTACACCACGCCCGATCCGGTCACCGCCGGGACGCTGTTCACCATTCGCTCCGTCCCAACCGGCCACGACCGCGATACCACCTTCACCGCGTCGCTCGGCGGGCACGGAGCGATCTGGCATGATCCGGGCGTCCCGGACGATACCGAGCGGCTCCAGATCACCACCCTCGCCTCGCCCATTACGACCTCGAGCATGGCCTTTGACATCGAACTGTCGCAGGTCAGCGGGTTTTCAGGTAACGGCGAACTCTTCGGCCACGCCCCCGGCGGGTGGATCATGACCGAGCGGCAGTACGCGCCCATCGAGGTCGATCCCGCCGGCGTCTCGGCGAAGGACCCCTTCGACTGGAACCCGGTGCCCAATCCCGAACATCTGCTGGTCAACAAGAATGACGACGGCACGTACGCGTGGGGGGGCACCGACGGGACGTTCAACAACGGCTCGTCCGGGGATCCGTACGAACTTTACTTCGACCTCGGCGACGCGGGGGTGGACGACATGCACACCGTCGGCGGTCTGTTGCTTTCCGGCCGGCGCGATCACCACGCGGAGTTCGACGTGTTCACCGGCGACGGCACGAACTGGTCGAGCGCGTCGTCCGGCCGGGTGGAGATGAGCGAGAGGAGCTTCATCGTGGTGGAGTTCGATCAGCCGCTCACCACCAGCCACCTGATGTTCCGCATGGACGCCAATGAGTCGTGGCTGCTGCACAAGGCGATTCCGTTGCAGGTCGTGCCCGAACCGGCGACGCTGGCGCTGCTGAGTGTGGGCGGTGTGCTGATGGCGCGCCGGCGGCGGAACTGATCCGGACCTGCGCTTCGCTGCGGTCCGGCTTGCAAGCCCGGTCATGGGATACGCAGGCCATGACGGCGTTTGATCCCGGTGGCGGCCGGCCGGCTACTCGATGTGGGTCACCGTGTAACCGAGCTTGGCGATGTGTTGGCTGATCGTCTCGTCGTCCGGGCATTCGCCGCTGCAGCGAATGACCGCACGCTGGGGCTCGAGGGTGACCTCGGCGGACGCGACGTTCGGCAACTCCGAGAGCGTCTGGCCGATCATGGTCACGCAGCCCTCGCAGTGCATGCCTTCGAGATGAACGGTGCGGCTGGTCGTCGCGGCGGCCGGCTGCGTCGCGGCGGGCGCCGGCGCGGGCGCGTCTGACTCCGCAGGCGGCTGCTCGTCACATGCGACGAGCGCGAGCAACGCGACGCATCCCGCCATGATCCAGGTGTCTTTCACATCAGGGCTCCTTTAATCCGGCTTGACCGCGGTGATCAAGCCCGTGCCGAGTTCTTCTTCCAGCGGGTAATGCGTGATGTCGGCGAACCCGGCCTCGCCGATCAGGCCCATCATCTCCGCCACCGAAAAGGCGCCGATCATCAGGTTGAACAGGGCGGGTCGCAGCGGCCCGGTTTTCCCCGCGTTGAGCAGAAAGTCCTGGACGATCACCATTCCGCCTGATTCTAGACACGCGAAGGTCGTCGCGAGTTTGTGGTCGGCTTTGCTCGACGGGCCGTGCATCACGTTCGACAGGATCGCCGCGTCGTAGCCCTCGCCGGCCGGCCCTCCAGCGCCGCGAAAATCCCGGTCGCCACGCCCGCCTGGATCACGCTCGCCTTGCGCTGCAGCCACGTCTGGTCGCTGATCTCCCCGGCCCACGGAAGCTCGCGCGGGTCCGGGTTGAGCAGCTTCTCACGAAGGTCGTGGGCGGACATGGCGGCTCCTTACGCGGCGGTCAGAATCGCTCCCAGTGCAGCACTTCGCTGAGCGGGCGCTTCGGCGTCGCCCCGCGGTCGGTCGCGCCTCGGCCGAGGGCGACGAGCGAAACGAGTTGATACCCCCTCGGCGCCCCGAGCAGTTCGCCGATCTTCGGCGCGTAGTCCTTGCCGTACCCGCAGACCCAGCACGACTGCACGCCGAGGGCGGTGGCGGCGATGAGCATGTTCTGCGTCGCCGCGCTGCCGTCTTCCAGGAAATACTTCGTGTCCTGGCAGAACACCGCGACGCACGCGCCGGCGTCGGCGATGAACTTGCCGTAGTCGGCCAGTTCGGCGATCTTCGCCCGCGTCTCCGGCTCGGTGACGATGACGAATTCCCACGGCTGAACGTTCCGACCGGTGGCGGCGAGCCGACCGGCGTTCACGATCTTCTCCAGCAACTCCCGCGTCAGTTCTTCCGACCGGTACGCCCGCGTGCTGTGGCGTTGGGCGATGGCTTCCAGTGCGTCCATGGTGCGGCTCCTCGCGATTTTTTTCGCACGTGACCCGCCGGACGTTATATCACGCATGCGGAGCCGGCACATCGCCGGCCGTATCGGGCCGATGCTGAATCGAACGCGACATCCCGGTTTTACGCTCATCGAGTTGCTCGTGGTGGTCTCGATCGTCGCGCCGCGGAGCGGCCGGGTTGCATCTCTCG
>CAYFQS010000199.1:0-3779 GCA_964345245.1 uncultured Planctomycetaceae bacterium
ATTCGCTTCTCCGCCACGGAAGGCGAGTGGGCTGGCGGTCAGCCCGGGTATGAGGCACCCTCCGCCGTAGAGGCAGAAAGAGATTCCCGCGATGTCTTCCGTGCATTCCCGCAGAAAATCACGACGTGATCGCAGCGCGCAGCAGGCGGCCTGGCTGCTGATCTCGGTCATGGCGCTGCTCAGCATCGGCGGGGCTGTGCGAATCACCGGCCTCGACCGGTACTTCCACGGCAACCGCGACGTGGGCCCGCTGTTTCGGGTCGATGAGTCGACGGCCGGCGTCACGTCAGTCCGCGTGCATCCGATGGTGGCGGAGACGAACCTCGCCCGCGAGGCCGTGGAGCCGATGACGGTCAAACCGCTCGCCGCGCCCGTGGCGCCTGAGCCGGCCCCGGCCCCGGCTCAGGCCGCGCCGCCCGCCGCCGAGCCCGAACCGCGGGGGCCGACCTATGACGGCCGGCCGATCAAGCCCGTCCGCACCATTCGCATGCTCGTGACGGCCTACAGCCCGGACGAGCGGTCCTGCGGCAGATTCGCCGATAACATCACCGCCTCCGGCTACAGCGTGTGGACGAACGGCATGAAACTCGTCGCCGCCGACACGCGGCTGCTGCCCTTCAGGACGATCATCTCCGTGCCGGGCTACAACGGCGGCAAGCCGGTGCCGGTGCTCGACCGCGGCGGGAAGATCAAAGGCCGGCGACTCGACGTGCTCTATCCCACCCACGCCATCGCCAAGCGCTGGGGCGCTCGGTGGCTGACCGTCACCGTGTGGGATTACGCCGACTGATTCCGGCGCATCATCTGGCCAGCCCGGGCCGCGGCTTCCCTGACCTGAGCGCCGTCGAAGGCGGCGCCGGTTCCCAGACCGCTCAACCCGCCGTCGCGCTGTTGCGGGGCGAACCTCGGCTGGCGGCTGAACGCATCCGCCGTTATCATCCGCCTTCCCACCCCACGATCACGCCCGGAAAGGGATCCTGATGTCTGACACTCCATCGTTGCCGGCAAACTACAGCGGTGTCGTTCCCTCGTTGTGTCTGAAAGCGGAACTCGGCCCGCCGCGGACCGAGTGCGGCGTGGGGGCGCTGATGCCCTGGGCCGACCGTCTCTGGGTGGTCACCTATGTCTCGCACAAGGCCCGCACCGGCGTGGGGACCGGGCTCTACGAGATCGATGAGAACCTCCGGATGACCAAGCGCCCGGAGAGCGTGGTCGGCACCTACGCCAATCGCTTCGTCCACTTCGGGAGCAACCAGCTTTTCATCGGCCCGCACGTGATCGACGCCGACCGCAACGTGCGGACCATCGACTCGCTGATTGACACCCGCATCACCGCCACCATGACCCACCTGACCGACCCCGAGCACAAGGTCTACATGCTCGGCATGGAAGGCGAGTTCTGCGAGGTCGACGTCAACACCCTCGAGGTCACCGAGATCGACGACCTGACCGAACGCCTCGGCGTGACCAGCCACAATGACGCCCACTTCAAGGCGGGCTACACGTCGTTCGGCCGGGTGGTCGTGGCCAACAACAGCTACGACGAGCGCGACCATCTCGATGAAGGCACCGCGGGCGGCCGACTCGCCGAGTGGGACGGCAAAACGTGGACCATCCTCGAACGCACCGCCTTCGTCGAGGTGCACGGGCGCGGCGCGTTCGGCGGGTCGATGTTCGCCATGGGCTGGGACCGGGCGTCGGCCATCCTCAAGGTCTTCACCAGGCGCGACCAGGCGTGGTCCACCTACCGCCTGCCCAAGGCGAGCCACTGCTTCGAGCACATGTGGCAGACCGAGTGGCCCCGCATCCGCGAGGTCGAGCACGAGCGGTTCCTCATGGATTGCCACGGGATGTTCTACGAGCTCTCGCCGCACTCCTACGGCGGGAAGATCTGGGGCGTGCGACCGGTCTCCACCCACCTCTGGGTCGTGCCCGACTTCTGCTCCTATCGCGGCCTGCTCGTGCTCGGGTCGGACAACGCCAGCCCCCACGGCAACCAGATCAACGTGCTCTGCGGCGAGCCGCAGTCCGGGCTCTGGTTCGGCAAGACCGACGACCTGTGGCGGTTCGGCAAGCCCCAGGGCTGGGGCGGGCCGTGGGTCCGCCGGCAGGTCGAAGCCGGCGAGGCGAGCGATCCCTACCTCATGACCGGCTTCGACAAGAAGATGCTGCACGTGACGGTGCACGAGGGGACCGGCCGCGTCGCCTTCGACATCGACGTGGACTACCTCGGCGACGGCGAATGGCATCACTACGGCACCGTGACCTTCGACGAGCCGGAGTACTCGCATCACGAGTTCCCCGACGCCTTCAGCGCCCACTGGGTCCGCCTGCGGGCCCGCGAGGCGTGCAGAGTCACCGCATACTTCACCTATACCTGATCGAACCGGTTGATCCCGAAGCGAAGCGAGCCGGCTCAATCCTGAGCCGGCTCGCTTGTCGTGATATATCTGCGACGCGGTCTACAGCAGCCGCACGTCTTCCTCGGCATCGCCGAACAGACGCCCGGACTGCTGAGCCGCCAGGGCGCCGAGGCGGTCGCCGTCGGCCGAACCCTTCGCCTTCGACACCAGGCCCTTGAGCCAGCGGCCGGCCCGGAGCGACGGCGACTCGGCCGGCTTGACCATCGACCGCGCCGGTCGCGACATGGCCAGGGCGTCGATGCCGCCGGCGAACTCCGGCGTATCGGCCAGCGAGAGCGACGACTCGGTGATCTGTCGCCTCGCCGTGCTCGAGCCGGACCCGGCCCCGACGCCCACGATGTTGAAGCTGCCCGAGAATGTCTCGATCGACCGCACGATGCCGACCGTCGGATTCGCCTGCAGCGTCAGCGAGTCCGTCGACGACAGAATCAGCGTCTCGGGCGAGCCGTCGACTTCGACCTCGCCCGAGGCATTCATCACGAACCGCATCGTGATGTAGGCCGTGGTGAACGTGCCCAGCGGCGCCACCGCGGTGCGATAGCCGCTCAGCGTCGTGGTCACCCTCACCGTGCCGGGGACGGTGAGCGGCCCGAATTCCTCGTGATCGAGCGTCACCTCCACGTCGCTGGTGTCAGTGTGCGGCCGGAAGGCTGGCAGCGCGCCCGGCGCCAGCAACAGGTCGTCGAACACCGTCTCCAACGTGTCGCCGCCGAGGTTGAGCAAGCGCCGGTCGATGCCGGTCCCGTCGCCGTCGCGGTGCAGTTCCCACTCGTCGACCTCGCCGCCGAGGAACATCTCTTCGACGTGGTACTGATCCGGGCCGGTGGCGGTCACGGCCACGTCGACCTCATCCGGACCGCTCCAGAACGAGCCCACGTTCGTCTCGTCATAGTCGTACGACGCGCCGTCGCGGTCGTAGCCGGTCGCCGCGAGGATATCGCGGGCGACGAGGATCGGATCGGCCGCCGACGTCAGGGCGTTGTTGTCCGTCAGGTCGGCGTCCTGGTCGCCCACGGTGTCGGTCGGGTCGGCCTGGACGAGAATCTGGTAGTCCCCGGTCGCCAGTTCGCCCGGCAGCGAGAACAACAGAGAGAGCGTGCGGCTCGTACCGGGCAGCATCCCGCGGATGTACTGATCTTCCACGGTGGTCAGCAACTCGTCGATCGCTTCGTCACCCGCGGTGCGGCCGTAGATGTCGAAATCGATGCGACTCACGCCGCTTTCCTGCCCGATGGGCACGTTACCGTCGTTGGTCACCGTGACCGGCAGGCGAATCCGCGTGCCATCGCCGGCGATGAGCAGATCGGGCAGGACCGGGTTTGTTCCGATCGCGGCCGAAATGTCCTCGAACGGTTC
>CAYFQS010000199.1:3879-6976 GCA_964345245.1 uncultured Planctomycetaceae bacterium
TCGGGAACGATGCGCCGAACTCCGCGAACTCAATATCCAGGTTCACGAACGGTTCGGCGGAAATGATGGTCGCGCCGACCACGGTGTCGTTGCCGGCCGTCTGATCCGTGTCGGCGTCGAGCGGGTCGCCCTCAAGGGTCCGCAGCGTGGCGGACAGCTCCCAGTCGGCGGCGGTGAGGTCCGGGGTTGCCTGGTTGACGTTAATGAAGCCGAGGCGGCTCGCCCCGGCGGGCAGGTTCCGCACGAAGACGTTCGCGCTGCCGAGCTCGAGGGTGGTCGTGCCGTCGTCGGCCTGGAGCAGGACCTGCACCCAGTCGACGCCGGCGGCGACATTACCGGTGTTGGCTACGTTCACGCGGGCCTGTCCGCGGAGACCGGTCCCGGCCACCACGGAGTCGGGCAGCGTGCCGCCTTCGAAGGCCGGGACGAGGTCGAACAGGCCGAGTTCGACGTCGATGACGCCGGCGGAGGCGGTGTTGTCGGTCTCGTCGGTCTCCTCGAGTTCGTTGGCGGTATCCACATCGACGACGACTTCGTACTCGCCTTCGAGTCCGGCGGGCACGGCGACGTTGAAGAAGTTGTAGGCGCGGCTGTTGGCGTTCGGCTGAGGCGAGACGCGGCTGAAGAACAGCCGCTTATCGTCGAGCAGCACGTCGTCCCCGCCGCCCACGGGTCGGGCGAGCAGGTCGACGTCGATGAACTGCCCGGCCGGCGTCAAGTCGTTGCCCTCGTTGAACACGCGGCCGGAGAGGTTGAACCGCGTGGCCCCGCCCGAGGTCAGCGACGCCGGGACGCTGTCGGCGGTGATCTCGGTGGTCAGGTTCCAGAACTGCTCATCAGCGGTGATGGTGAAGGCATCGCCTTCGGCGTCCTGCGTGACGTTGACCGGGTCCTGGCCGTCGATCGGCTGGACCGGGGTCACGAGGGCTTCGAGGTGGTAGTCGCCGGCCGGGGTGAGGCCGGGGTGATTGACGAAGATGCTGAGGGTCCGGGTGGCGCCGGCGGGCAGGGTGCTGACGGACAGAGTCCGGGCCGTGCCGATGGGATCGGCATCCGGCTCGCCGTCCGGCCGCAGGCCGAGCTGCACCTGGAGCTGCTGCCCGGCGGGGAGCGCGAGGTTGCCGGTGTTCTCGACCACGACCGGCACCGACCCGGTGAACCGGGCGTTTTCCAGCACGGCGGTGGGCAGCGTGATGTTGCCGAACACGCCGTCGAAGGCGTGGAAGCCGAGCTCGAAGTCGACCATCTCGACGACCGCTTCATTGTCCGTTTCGTTCGTCTCCTCCAGCGCGTTCTCCGGCGTGGCGATGGCGATGATCTCATAGGGCCCTTCGAGCCCCGCCGGGACCGAAACGTTGGAGAAGTTGAACGCGCGGGTGGTGGCGCCGGTGGTCGACACGTTGCCGAAGAACAGGCGCTGGTCGGCCAGTGAGACGTCGCCGTCCGCTTCATCCGCGGAGCGGGCGACAAGCTCGACGTTCAGGTACTGCGTCGAGGCGGTGGGCTGGTTGCTGAGGTTCTCGACCACGCCGCCGACGTTGAACCTCGTCGGGCTGCCGGAGACCATCGTCTCGGGCACGGTCTCGCTCGCGACGGCGGTGGCGAAGTTCCAGAATGCCTGCTCGACGTTGAAGACCATCACCGCGCCGTCATCCATGGCGAGGTCGGCGTTGTTGGTTTCGTCCGATTCGAGGAGGTCGTCGGCGTCGTCGACGTAGCCGAACAGCCGGTACTCACCGGCGTCGGAGGGCATGGTGACGTTGACGGTCTGCGACGTCGACTGACCGGGAGCGAGGTTGACGGTGAACGTCTTCTCACCGATGCGGTCGTCGTGCACCTGTTCGTCGCCCGGCCGTTCGAGCACGTCGTTCAGCGACGCCCAGACGGCGAGGGTGATCTCGCCGCCGGCCCGCACGTCGCCGTCGTTGAGGACGTTGAGGGTGACGGTCCCCGTCGTCCCCCCGAGCAGGTTCGGGGCGAGCGATGAGTTGGTCACGTCGACCACGAGGTCGGGGTGGGTCACGACGAACCCGTCGCCGACGACGACGTTGTCCGCCTCGCCGCCGGGGCCTTCGTTGGTCACGTCGTCATTGGCGTCGAGTACGGCCTTGACGTAGTAGGTCTGGCCGGGGGCAATGTCGCCCGGCACGACGAGACCGTTGATGTTGAAGGTCTGCTGACTCGCCTCGTTGGCCGCGAGGTTGAGCGACGCGTTGCGCGGGGTGGGGGTGAGCAGCACGTCGTCGCCATGGATTTGCCCGTCCGGGTCGTCGGAGAGGTACAGGTTGATGCCGGTGGCCTGGATGAGGCGGTCGTTGCCGGCGTTGCGGACGTTGACCCGCACGAGGTTGAGCGGCTCGCCCGGCCGAACGAACGGCGCGAGCAGCGAGGCGTCCACGTCGCCCACGACGTTGAGCACCTGGGCGCCGGCGACGATCTCGAAGGTCGGGTGGGTCGCCTCGTCGTTGGCCTCGTCGCCATCGCCTTCCACGGCCCCGAAGTGGGGCTCGATCGCGGCGTGAAGCTCGAACTCGCCTTCCGGCAGGCCGGCGGGCACGTTCACCGACACGGTGAAGGTACGCTGCAGGCCCGGCGCGACCGACTGCATGCCCGCGTTGATGACCTGGCCGAGGGCCAGCGGCGCTCCGCCGTTCACGGCAGAGAGGAAGATGTCGACCCGTTGCGTGTTCGGCAGCGTCACGTTGCCGGTGTTGGTCACGGTGACCTGCGCGTTGCCGGTGTAGGCGTGGCCTTCGAGCACCGCGGCGGGCAGGTTGATCGCGCCGAAGCCCACGCCGAGGTCGGGCAACTCGACGCTGGCGTCGAAGGGCGCGCTGTCGTTGTTTGTCTCATCAAGCTCGGCCACCGTGTCGCCGAAGTCCACGGTCGCCACGAGGTCGACATCGCCGGGCGAAGCATCGGTCGGCACGGAGAAGTTGATGTTGTAATTCGCGCTGGCGCCGGCGGCGAGGTTGACGAAGATGTTCGTGGCCACGGTCTCCAGCACCGCGCCGCCGCCGTCCGGCATCACGTTGAGCTGGACCGGCACGGACTGGGCGATCTGGGCGTTGCCCTGGTTGGCGATGTTGACGGTGAT
>CAYFQS010000200.1:0-6949 GCA_964345245.1 uncultured Planctomycetaceae bacterium
AGGTCGGCGGTGACGGCGGCGATATCCATCGCGAACAGGCAATTGGTCATGGCGCCGTCGAGCAGCGCCGCGATGACGCCGCCGTGGACGAGACCGGCGTAACCGGCCCATGCGGCCGGGCACGAGACCTCCGCCTCGACGCCGTCTTCCGCCCGAGGTTCATAGCGGACGCCGAGCCCCGTCGCTGCTCCCCGACCGCAAACAAAGCAATGCGGGTGATGCGTGCGGCGTCTGGCGTCGAGGGCCGATTGTTCGATGGTCTGCTGCGTCACGTTGGCTCGCCTTTGCATATAGAGCCCATGCGGTTCATGCTTCGGGGCCGGCGGTCGCCGGGGTCGGCTCGCTCAGTCCGAGCCGGGCCCCGACCCGGCGCCAGACCGTGTGCAGATCCTCGACCGCCGGCGATGGTCCATCTTCGATGAGGGAGCGGCCCTGCATCTGGGCGTCCACGAAGCCGCGGTCTTCCCGGACGCGCCCGGCGGTGGATGCGCCGATCGCCGCCGCTTCATTCTCAAGTTCAAGGGCCAGCGCCGGGTTCAGGTCCCACCGATTGATGCACAGGGCCACGGGCACCTCCATCCGGCGGGCGAGGTCGATCACCCGCAACGCATCATGCCGTCCACTGGGCGTCGGCTCGGCGACGACCAACGCCAGATCAGCGCCGGTCAACGAGGCGATGACCGGGCAGCCGACGCCCGGCGAGCCGTCGACCAGCACGAGCGGCAGGCCGCGATCGGCGGCGATGCGGCGGGCCTCCCCGCGCACCGTGCTGACGAGCTTGCCGCTGTTCTCTTCGCCGGGGCGCAACCGGGCGTGGATCATCGGGCCGAAGCGGGTCGCCGACCGGCACCACTCGCCGTTGACCACCGGTTCGAGGCGGATCGCCCTGGCGGGACACGCAGCCACGCACGCCCCGCATCCTTCGCAGGCAATCTGATCCACGGCATAGGTCACACGCGCCGGGCCGTTCGGGTCTGTCTTGTGAATCGCGTTGAATCGGCAGGTTCGGGCGCATCGCCCGCAAGCGAGACAATCTCCGGCAACGATGCGGGCCTTCCTGCCGCCCCGGAACACCTGCCGACTCTGAATCTCGGGCGCGGCGAGCAAGTGGAGATCGGGGACATCGACATCACAATCGGCGAGGACAACGGGCGAGGCAAGCGCCGCCAGCGACGCGGTGATCGACGTCTTGCCCGTTCCCCCCTTGCCGCTGATCACAACGAGTTGGCGCATTACGAGGCCCTCCTCACCGGCCAGGCGTCCACCGCTTCCAGCAACTGGGGCAACGCACGATCCAATCGCGCGATGATCCGGTCGAGCTCGCCCCGAGCGTAAGCCCGACCGAGTTCGGGCAGATCGGGAATCTCGGCGATGACCGACAGGCCCCGATGCTCGCAGAACTCACGCGTGCGGCGGTCTCCGAGATTGCAGCGGTTGATCACGACCGCGGCGGGCAGGCCGATGGTCCGCACAGCGTCCGCGGCGATCGTGAGGTCCGCGAGGCCGAACGCGGTCGCCTCGGCGACGAGGACGACGAGGTCGACGTCGCGAACCGCCGCCACCATCGGACAGGCCGTGCCCGGCGGCGCATCGAGAATGGTCAGATCGCTCGGTACCGAACTCGCCGTCCGGACCGCCTCGATCACCGGAATGCAGCGGGCTTCGCCCACCCGGAGCTCGCCCTGGACGAAGCGGGCCGCCCCCGCGTGCCCCGTCTCGACGTAGCCGACGACGTGCGGTTCCTCGCGGATGGCCCGTCGCCGGCAGGCCGCAACGCACGCCCCGCACGACTTGCACAGAACCGGATTCACCTGCACCGTTTTCTCCAGGCAGAGGATGGCCCCGAACTGGCAGGCAAGCTCGCAGGAACCACAGCGCTGACAGCGGTCAAGATCGACCACGGGAATCGGCCGCGTCACCGGACGGCGACTTTCGGTCTGCGGTTTCAGGAGCAAGTGACCGTTCGGGGCCTCGACGTCGCAGTCGGCGTAGATCACATCGCGGCCGGCCCGCGCCGCCACGGCGGTCAGCGCGGCGGCGAGCGTGGTCTTGCCCGCTCCACCTTTTCCGCTGGCGATGGCGATCTTCATGGCGTGCCCTGTCCTTCCTTCTCGTTGCGAGCGTGGGATCGCTGTCCTCGCGAGCGTGCGCCGACCCGACTGAACAGGACCGGCAGCACGATGTCGCTCGTGCAGCAGGGAACCCACACGGCCAGGAAAATCAACCCCGGCAGGACCAGGGCGGCCGCCAGGCCGACCTGCTCGCCCATCGCCATCTGGATATGCATCAGCGACGCCCAGGTGCTCAACAGGACGTGGCCCGCATGCGGCATGGTGCTGCCGGGCAATACCCACGAGAGGAGGATTCCCACAACGGCGAGCGGATTGACCAACCACCACATCTCGAGGAATCCGATGTGGACGCCGCGGTTCGGCAGACCGATCAGCCACTCCCCGGTGTAGGGAATCACGCAGTCGCTGAGGGTCGCAATCCCGATCGCACCGAGGTAGCCCACCGCGAACGAACTGACCCAGCCCGCCTTCGCCCACCGGCGGTACAGACTGGTGGTCGCCATCGCGCCGAGCAGCACGTGCAGCGAATGGAGTGCCCAGAAGGCGCCGGTCGTCCACGCACGAGGCAGATGCAGCGCGATCAACACCGCGGCAATCACGACCCCGCTCAACGTGCCGATGAGGGGGAAGGGGATGTGCCGCTTCAGTTCAGCCCAGACCGTGGTGCGGGGCTGGCTCGGCACATCGCAATGCTGAATCCACGCGGTCACGTCGTCACTGCTCCATCCGCCGCGGCGCCGGATCGTTGAGGAGGACGGCGTGGCTGCCTTTGTCCGCCGGAATCGCATAGGTCACGAATCGATCGCCCGTGTTCACGTTCAATACGTGGACCTGCTCGCCGGGCAGGATGTCCGCCCGGTCGCGCAGTGCCTCATCCACGGTGATGCTGCCGGCGTAGCCGAGCTCCGTGGCGGTGATCCGCGCCGGGTGAATCTTCGACTTGAGCATGAATCTCTGCATGACGCATCTCTGCGAGAAATCAGTGCGGGCATATCACTCACTCGTCCGGGCAGCGACCTTCGCGCCGTCGGCGACGTCGGCCGCGACCGCCTCCACCTCGGCCGCGGCCGCCCCCGTGACCTCGCCCACGACCGCGTCCTCTGACGCCGGCGACCAGTTCGTCCGGCTTAGTCTCCGCGGGATCGGGGTCGGCTTCGGCGGGGTGGTGCGGCGTGACGGCGCCCGCCTGGTACGCCTCGATCGCCTTCCGGACCGTATCGGCGCAGACTCCCACCATGGACACGTTCGCGCTCCGCAACGCATCCCGGGCATGGGGCCCGCACTCCTCGGTCAACACCGCCTCCACGCCCTGGCTCGCGATCAGACTCGCCAGCCGACTGCCGACGCCGCCGGATTCTTCCGCGTAGGGGTTCCTGATCGCCTCGAACGTCATGTCGTCCGGGTCGACGATCAACACATACGGACAGCGCCCGAAACGCTGGTCCATCATGGCATCCAGGTCCTGGCCCTGGCTGGTAATCGCAATCTTCATGAGATCATCTCCTTCGCCGATCGCGCCAACACGAAGCGACCTTCGTCGCAGCCGAGGTGTTCGGCGACCAGCGCGCACTTGGGAATGAGCAGGTAGTAGATGTTGTGGCCGTTGAGTTCGCTCAACGACTCGTAATTGCCCTGGCCCTTACTGAGGATCAGGTCGGCCCGGTCGAAGGCCTCGCGAAACGCCGGCGAACAGTCGTGCAAGAGCGTCCCCGGCGCGTCCGAACCGTTGTCCATTACCGGGGCCAGATCGGTCAGCGCGACGGCTTCGGCGTCGGCCCGCGTCGCGTCGTTCAGCACCGGCGCGCCGCGAACCACCACCGTGACCTTGTCCCTCGGAAGCTGCTCGATCAGCAGCATGTCCAGGGCGATCTCCCCGGCGTTGTCGGCGAGAAACAGCACGCGGCGGGCTCGTCCCAGGTCGTGTTTGAGCGCGTCGAGTTGACCGTTCATCGGCTGCTCAAACGCCTGCTCGGTGAGTTCGCTCACCTGCGGCTCGCTCACGTCGCCGCAGGCCCCGAAATCGATGCGGTTGCCCGCGATCGCGAGGCGGACGCTGCTGGCCAGCGGATCAGCCGATTCCATCACCCGCGGGCGAAGTCGGTCGCGCAGATCAGCCGCGTGGGCGTTGAACCGCTGCTTGATCCGGCGGTACGGATCATCGTGGCCCGTGACCTCGCGGATGATCCGATGGATGCGCTGGCCGACCGCAGGCGGCGAGAGGGTCAGGTCCAACGTGGCGCACGCCTCGCTGATCCGCCGCATCACCCGGCCGTGAACGGCCGGATCGTCAGTCACCTCGCGGGCGGCTTGCAGCGCCTGTCGGAAAAAGCAGGGATAACAGTCCAATGCGGTCTGCAACGTCGTCACGCCTTTCCATGATCATCCGCCGCCGAATCGAAGTAGGTCAAGCAGTCCTTCTCATCGATCCGGCGGTAAAGGTTCAGGTAAAACTCGGGCGAATTGCGCTCGCCGTGCCCGGGCCGCCGGCTCCGCTGAAATCCGAGACAGCCGAAAAGCTGCATCGCCCGTTGGCTGTGCGGCCCGCCGTCCAGCTTGATCTTGAGCAGCCCCCGCTCGCGGCTGAAGCGCAGCGCCTGCTGGAGCAGGCGACACGGCGCCGGACTGTTCTGCCACTCCGAGTCGATGTCAAAGCGGGTGATGCGCCCCGTCATCTCATCGTGTTCCAGGGCCAGGGACCCGATCGCCCGGCCCTGCACGCGGGCGATCCAGCGCCGTTCGGTCTCGGCGCCATCCACGGTCCCCGCGCCCTCCGCCTCCACCGTCACCTGGTCGCAGCAGGTCATCGGCGCCTCATCGGATATCGCGTCCGGCGCGGACCGGGCCGCCGGGCCGCCGCCGTCCGCGGGCGACTGGCATCCCGGCATCGCATACTGCGATTCGTGAATCCGCCCGGCCATGTATCCTTCCAGCACCGCAACCGCTTCGCCACACTTGCGGGAAATCACGCGAATCCCCCGGGACGTAAGCAACTGCTCGAGCGCCAGCGAGATCGCCCCGCAGATCAGGACCTCGACGCCACGTTCGGCGAGGGCCTGGGCGCGTGAGGCGGGGTCGATCCCGCTGAGCCCCTCGATACGCTGCGAGTGCACGTTCCGCCCGTCGATATCAACGAGCAGCAAGGCGGTCGCCACGTCGAATACGGGCGAGATCCGCTGGTCCCAGATGGGCAGGGCCACTTTCATCGCCGGTTCACTGTGCGAACTACATGCCGGAACGAATCGATCACGGTGACAATGATTAAGTGATGAAATGAAAGACGTTTATGCGGTGGCCAGGCAATTGCTGACCGCTACACCCTCGCAGAGGTGCAACGCTGTGGAGCGCGCAGTTTCGCATAAATGCGACTCTGTTCCGCCAGCTACGTGGCCGCCATAAGCGCCCATACGGTGAGGCGCAGCAGTGTCCGGAGGGCGAGGGTCAGCCGTCATGGCGGTGGCGCCCGTCCGAACTCGGCAACCTCAGCCCGAGCGCCCTGACCTTGCGGTAAAACGTGCTCGGGTGCATCGAAAGCTCCCTCGCCGCGGCCGCTCGATTCCCCTCGTGGCGGTCCAGGGCCTCGAGCATCAGCCGGCGTTCGAGTTCGCGCAGCGAGGCCCGGCTGTCGCCCGCCGCGGCGGGCTTGGCCGACTCCCCGCCCAGTTCCGCCGGCAGGTGCGCAACGTCAATCAGTCCACATCGGCATAAAGCGAAGGCCCGCTCGATGACGTTCTCCAACTCCCGTACGTTGCCGGGAAAATCGTGGCTCATCAGCCGCGCCATCGCCGCCTCCGACACGCCGTGGACGTCTTTGCCCTGGAGTTGATTGAACTTCGCCACGAAGTGGTCGACCAGCAGCGGAATGTCCTCCCGGCGTTCGCGGAGCGGCGGGAGGCGAAGCCGAATCACGTTGATGCGGTAATAGAGATCCTGCCGAAACTCGCCACTGCTTACCTGCTCGGCCAGGTCGCGGTTCGTGGCGGCCAGGACGCGGACATCCGCACGCAGGGTCTTCACCGAACCCAGCGGCTCGTACACCCGCTCCTGCAGGACCCGCAGCAACCGCGACTGCATCGCCGGAGACACGTCCGCGATCTCATCGAGAAAAATCGTGCCACCCTCGGCCAGGGCGAATCGCCCCGGCTTGTCACGACGCGCGTCCGTAAACGCACCCGCCTTGTAACCGAACAACTCCGATTCCAGCAGCGTGTCCGGCAACGCCCCGCAGTTCACCGCCACGAACGGCTTGGACCGGCGCGGCGACAGATCGTGCACCGCCCGGGCCACCAGCTCCTTGCCCGTCCCGCTGTCGCCCTCGATCAGCACCGTGCTGTCGCTCTCGGCCACGGTCGGCAGCAACTCGAACAGGTTCCGCATGGGGTGGCTGCGGCCGATGATGTCCGCGAAGCGGTAGCGGTGTTCGAGTTCCTTGCGGAGCTGCTCGACCTCGCTCAGGTCGCGGAAGGTCTCGACGCCGCCGATGACTTCGCCCGCTTCGTCGCGGAGGATCGCGGTGGAGATGCTGATCGGCACGCGCTGGCCGTCCGCGGCCACGATGTAAGCCAACCGATTCACCAGCGGCTGGCCCGTGTCGAGGGTCTGGCGCAGGGCGCAGGCGTTTTCACAGATGCTCGCTCGAAACACCTCCGAGCAGCGCTGGCCGATCGCCTGGTCCCGCCGCACGCCGGTGATCCGCTCCGCCGCCCGGTTGAACGACGTCACCCGCCAGTCCGGATCCACGGTGAACACGCCGTCGCTGATCGAGTCGAGAATAATCTGCTGCGAAGTTGTCGCGTCCTGTTCAATCATCACCACCGCCCATCATACGCGCCCGTCCCGCGGCGGACAGACCAACCGACGCGAAGACGAAGAGACTCCGC
>CAYFQS010000201.1:0-6887 GCA_964345245.1 uncultured Planctomycetaceae bacterium
CGGTCTTGAAAAGGCGCCCCAGCCCGCGCACCGCGCGGTGGCGGCTCATCGACGATCTGCACCAGCGGGCCGCCCGCAACCGCCTCGAGGACGACCGGCTCCGGCAGATGCTCGAATCGTCGGAGCAGTTCACCGAGCGGGCCTCGTCGTCCGCCCGGTCGGCGGCCGACCGGCTCAGTCAATCCGCCCGGCGGGCGGAGCGGGGCGAACAGGCCGCCGCCGAGCAGGCCGAACGCAAGGCCCGCGAAGACCAGGCGGAGACGGATGAGCAACTCGGCGAACTGGTCGACCTGCTCGATCAGAACCGTGACGCCTACGAGCTTCAGCAGCAGCTTCGCGAGCTTTCCGAGGCCCAGCGTCAGCTCGGCCGGCGCACCCGCGAGCTGATGCCGGAGACGATCGGGCGGGAACGCGAGGAACTGCCCGAAGACGTGCAGGAACAGCTCGAAGAAGCGGCGGCGCAGCAGGGCGATCTGGCCGAGCAGGCCGAGCGATTGACCCAGGAGATGCGGGCGACGGCGGCGGCGATCGCCGAACAGTCGCAGCGGCCCGACGACCAGGCCACCGCCGAGGCGATGCAGCGGGCCGCGGAAACCGGCGAGCAGCAGCAGCTCTCCCGGACGATGCGGCAGGCGTCGCAATCGACGTCCGGCAACCGTCTCTCGGACGCTTCGCGTCAGCAGCAGACCGCCCGGCAGACGCTGCAGGAAATGCTCGACCAGCTCGAGCAGCAGGAGCAGATTCGCCGGGAGATTCTGCATCGCCGGCTTGCCGGTCTCGTGCAGGCGATCCGGCAACTCGTGAAGGCGCAAGAGGCGCAGCTCGAGCGGCTGGCCGGCGCGGAGAAGCTCGCCGGCTTCGACGAAGCGATGCTTCGACTTCGCCGCAACACGCTCGCCGTGGTCGAGCAGGCGCGGGAGATCGACGAATCGACGGAGCAGGTCGCCCGGCATCTCGATGAGGCGGCGAATCACCAGCGCGACGCGGTGGCGGCGCTGCGCGAGGCCCCGCCGGCAAAGGCCCACGCCGACCAGGCCGAGCGCCTGTCGCTGGAGCAGCTCAACGAAGCGCTGAAGCTCGCCGAGGAGCTTGCCCGACAGGCGGCGGAGCAGGAGATGGCGGCCAGGCGTGCGGAGCTGATCAAGGCCTACACAATCGCCATCGAGCAACAGAAGGCCGTCATGGCCGACACCGAAGCGCTCGGCGAAGTTCCGGCCGATGACCGCGACCGTCGCTGGCGGGCCGACAGCATGAAGCTCGGCGGGCGCGAAGCCGACATCCGCATCGACCTGCGGAAGCTTGCCGGCGAGGTCGAGCAGACGGTCGTCTATCAGTCGATGCACGAAGAGCTCGACGCGCTGACCCTCGACATCACGAGCGATCTGCGTCAGGCGAAGCCGGGAGCGCAGGTCGTGTTCGACCAGCATACGGTGATCGCGATGCTTGAGGCGATGGTGGAATCGCTGAAGCGCGATCAGCCGGACAACGAATTCGCCGGGGCCGACGGTGGCGGCGGCGGGGGTGGGGGCGGCGGTCAGCCGCCGCTCGTGCCGAACTCGGCGGAGTTGAAGCTTCTCCGGGCCCGGCAGCAACAACTCCACGCCCAGACGCGTACGATTGACGGGGATGGCGACCGCCCGGCCGAGGTGAGAACCCGCCTGCTCGACCGCCTCGCGGATCAGCAGAAGCAACTCGCCGAGACCGGCCGGTCCCTGATGGAGCAGTTGAGCCGCCCGACCCCCGACGCCGCCGAGCCGAGGAACCTGCAATGAGATTGCCCGGAATCGCACATGACCCACGTCCGGGTCGTCACGGTCGGCCCCGTAGCGCAGCCCGCCGCCTCCCCCGCCGCGCGGCATGGTGCTCGATTCTGCTGCTCGCGTTGACCGCGCCCGTCTTCGCCCAGAACGAGCCGACGCTCGACGAACTGCTCGACATCGAAACGCCCGAGGCGGAGGCGGAAGTCGAAGCCCCGGCCCCCGACCCGGCCGACGATGAGATCGAGATCGAAGAGCCCGGCGCCGCCTTCGAACAGATCGTCAGCGACATGGACGACGTGGCCCGGCGGCTCGGGCTCGGCCAGGACCCCGGCATCGAAACCCGGCGCACCCAGCAGCGGATCATCGATCGCCTCGACCGGCTGATCTCGCAGCTTCAGCAGCAGCAGGGCGGCGGGTCGAGTTCGTCGAGTTCTTCCAGCCAGCAGCAACAGGACACGGGCACGCAGGGAAGCCAGGGCCGGCAGTCCCAGCAACCCCAGCCGGCCGGCAACCAGACCGCGGCCGGCCCCGGCGGCGCCGCCACGCCGCGCGAGGCCGAGCAGATGGGCGCGCTGTCCGAGAACGTCTCGGAGTGGGGCAACCTGCCCCCCCGGCTCCGCGACCAGTTGCTCCAGGGCATGGAAGATCGCTTCAGTTCCCTCTATCGTGACCTGACGGAAGCGTACTATCGGCGACTCGCCGAGGAAGCGGAGTGATGAAGTTGACCGAACGCAGACAGATGACCGGGCGCCCCGGACCGCCTCGCTTCAGCGAGTGCGGAGAGGCGACCGTTTCCGGCCCGCCTCGCTTCAGCGAGTGCGGCAGCGCCGTGATTCGCAGCCGCCCCCCGCGAAGGCGGAAACCCGCCGGGTGGTCCCTCGTCCTCGCCGTGATGCTTTCGCTCGTCCTCGGCCATCGCATGCCGGTCGCCGCCGCTCCGGCCAAGGCCGGCGACTTCGTCGAGATCACCCCGCAACTTCAGCAGTCGGTCGAGAAAGGCCTGACCTACCTCGCCGACCAGCAGCAGCCGGACGGCAGCTTCGGGGCCGACCGTTACGGTCGGCACGTGGGCATTACCGCCCTGGCGTGCCTGGCCTTCATGGCCCACGGCGATCTGCCCGGCCGCGGGGCCTACGGCGCGGTGGTCGACAACGGCCTGGACTTCGTGCTTGACTCGGCCCAGGAGACCGGGCTCATCGCCGCCGACACGTCGCACGGGCCGATGTACGGCCACGGGTTCGCCGCGCTCTTTCTCGGCGAGATTTACGGCCAGACGCAGGATTCTCGGGTCCGCGAGGCGCTGATCAAGGCCGTCCGCCTCATCGTCTCGACCCAGAATCACGAGGGCGGCTGGCGCTACCACCCCGTGCCGTACGACGCCGACATCTCTGTGACGATCTGCCAGGTGATGGCGCTGCGGTCGGCCCGCAATGCCGGGATCAAGGTGCCCGGGGAAACCATCGATCGCGCGGTGGCCTACGTCCGTCAGTGCCAGAATCCCGACGGCGGCTTTCGCTACATGCTTAACTCCGGCGGCAGCGCCTTCGCCCGCAGCGCGGCGGGGGTGGCTTCGCTTTACTACGCCGGCATCTACGAAGACGAAGCCCTCGATCGCGGCCTGTCGTACATGATGCAGTCGCGGCCCGGGGGCGGCAACGGCCGCACCCCGCATTACTTCTACGGCCAGTACTACGCGGTGCAGGCGATGTTCCTCGCCGGCGGCGACTACTGGAACTCCTGGTTCCCCGCGATTCGCAGCGAGTTGATCGCCAAGCAGAACAACGCCACCGGCGAATGGGACGGCCAGGCCGGCTCGGCCTACGGTTCGGCCATGGCCCTGATCATCCTTCAGATGCCGAATCGTTACCTGCCGATCTTCCAGAAGTGAACGAGATGCGAAGAGACGAAGAGACGCAGAGACGCAGAGACGAAGTCTCGTTCAGCCGCGACCCGAGGCCGGGAGCGGAGCGCAGGGCCGGCCGTGTGATCTCCGCCATCGTCCTGTTCCTTGCGGCCATTCCCGCCCTCGCCGTGGAACCGGCGACCTTGATCGGTCCCCGGCTTCAGCAGCAGCAGGTGCGGCTCGTCGGGATCAGCGAGGGAACGATTCGCTACTTCGGGGCGGACCGGACACTGCAGTCGGCCGCGACGGATGATTTCGTCGCGCTTCGGTTCGACCGGCCGGAGCCCGAACGGCCGGCCCCGAAGACAGCCGAGGCCGACGACGGCGTGCGCGTCGATCCCGACGGCGCGGTGGTGATTGATGGCAATAAGGTCGATATCCCCGGCCTCAACGTCGGGGGGCAGATTCGCGTCAAGGGCAATGTCAACATCGTGATCAACGGTCGGCGGGTCAATCTGCCGCAGTTGATCAAGAAGAAGGCGGCGCGGCAGGCGGCGGAAGTCGAAGCGCCGGCCCGCGCCGAGGACGACGACGACGCGCTGCCCATCGGCGTGCTCCTGCTCGCCGATGGGCAGCGCGTCGTCGGCCGCCTCGCCACCGCCGGTGACGCCGGCGTCACCTGGCAGCACAATCGCCTCGGCGACCTGACCGCGCCACTTGATCAAATCACGGAGATCCGCATCGGCGATGCCGACCCCACCCCGCTGCCCCTCACCGGCAGCGATGTGATCGTGCTCGCCAACGGCGACCGGCTCACCGGCTGGGTCGCCGCGGTCAACGACACGCGGATTACCCTCGACCTCGGCGAGGATCAGACCATCGATCTGCCGTGGACGCGCGTCGCCCGGTTGCGGCTGACCAACCCCGTCTCCTGGTCGCCGGGCACGTGGCTCGAACTGGTCGATGGCTCACGCGTCCTGGCCGGCGGGATGCACTTCGGGGCCGAGTCGGCCGGGGGAATGATCTTCGGCGAACGGCGCGAACTCGCCCCGACCGAGGTCCGCGCCATCGAGTTCGCGGAGAAGTATCGTCTCGTGCCGCTGGCCGAACTGCCGCTCACCGTGACCGGCGGCGGGCAGGCGTTCGGCGTCGACCTGCCCGTGGAAATCGAGGGGCGAGGCGTTTTCATGCACGGCCCACTCGTCGCCCGCGTTGAACTGCCCGAACGAACCGAGCGCCTCGCCGGCCGCATCGCGCTGGTTCAGCCCGAAAGTCCGTGGGCCGACCTGGAACTCACCGTTCGCGACGATTCGCGGACCCGAACCCAGGGCCACCTGCACGCCGAGCATCCCGCGGTCGATTTCAACTTCGCCCCCGCCGGCCGCGAGTTGGTCTTCGACCTCGCCCCGGCCGCCAACGGCCCCGTCCACGACCGGGTCGTCCTCCGCGACGCCGTGGTCCTGACCCTGGTCGAGTGACCGAATGGGCCGATCGTAGCCACGCCGGGAATCGTTTCCGCCGCGCTTCGGCATCCCGGCGGTGAATTCGTCCGCGTGCGATGTCACGCACCCCCGGCAGACGCGCGGTTTCCTGAACTTCCAAGCAAGGCCGGCGAAGCGTTGTCAGTTCTTGTATGACAAGGCAGGCGTTGCGGATTTGCGTGCCCCGCGAGGCGCAACGCGTCCATTCGTACCGTCGGCCCCGAACTCATTTTCGGTCGGCTCTTCGATGAGGGGGGAGCACCCACTATCTCTCTAAGGCAAAACCCGAGTCGGCTTAATTGGGGGTCCGGTTGTGTCGATCAGGTAATTCGGGTGGGTTGTTGGGGGTTACCAATCGCGTGGCTGGTCTTGCCAGGTCGTGTTGCGGGTAAGCAGAGGACAAAGCAGGAGTAGTGGCAACATGTCGCTCACATCACGGACGGTTCATCGTCTCAACGAACTCTATCGTCGCATTCTGATCCGAAATCGGGAGGCCAACGCCGTTGGCGCGACCGCGCGTCGCGGGGGACCGGCCCGCGAGCCGGCCATGACGGCCGAGCCGCTGGAGCCGCGCTTGCTGCTCAGCGCTGACGGTCCGGGCTTGGCCGGCCCGCTGAGTACGACCAGTCTCAACGCGACCCAGCGGAACATGATCGTCGCCGGATTATCGGACTTCGACGACATGACCGACGCCTTCAACAACGCCGACGCGCTCGGCGACGCGGTCGATCTGCTCGGCGCCGGCATGGGACAGAGCTTCGACCTTGAATCCCTGCTGTCCGACCAGATCATCTCGCCGTCCGAGGACTACTTCGACGCGCCGAGTCCGTGGACGCTGGAGGGATGGGCGGCCTACTTGCGCGACAACTCCCCGCTCGCCGACGTGGCCAACCTGAACGATCAGACCATGCCCAACGTGGCCCAGTTCACCTTCGACTTCTCCGCCGACCAGACGCTGCTCACCTGGCAGATGGACCTCCAGACGCTGTTCGATGACTGGGACTTCGACACGCTCGGATTCAGCGCGGCGGGCAATCTCGCCGTCACCGTCGAAGCCGCAGTGTCCGGCGACCTGACCCTCGGGGTGGACCTCAACGACGACGAGGGCTTCTTCATCAACTCGACCGGGTTGACGCTCGAGATGAGCTTCAGTGGCGACGTGCCCCTGGCGATGGAACTCGGCATGTTCGACCTCGAGACCGGCACGATCACCGGCAGCGGGTTGAGCATCGACGTGAACCTGGTGGACCCGGACAGCGACGGACGCATTCACGAATCGGAACTCGCATCGGGCGGGGCGTCGCTGATCGACGCGAGCTTTGATGCGAGCGGCGCGACGATGGAAGTGCCGCTGGAACTCACCGCCACGCCGGGCCTGACCATGGGCAAACTCAGCACCACGCCCGTGTTGCGGATGACCAGCGACGATTTCGTCGCGTCGTCCGATCTCATGCCCGCCGCGTCGAACCTCGGCGAGTTGATTCGCAACACGTCGGTGTCGCCCGAGGCGATGGCGACCGGCTTTCTGCAACTCGCGCAGTACATGGGCGGCGCCAACGGCATCGACATGATGCGCCAGCGCCTCCCGTTCGTCAGCTCTTCCACGGTCGGCGACATACTCGACATTCCCGAGGCCATCACCAGCGGGGTCAATGACCGGATTCTCACCGTGGACGGCGACGACGGCACGGTGACGCCCCAGTTCAGCGACTTCGGAGAACTGCTCGACGAAGTCGGCGGCACCCTGGACCAATTGCAGATCGACCCCGATACGCGGGAACTCACCCTCGGCTTTGACTACAC
>CAYFQS010000202.1:0-6871 GCA_964345245.1 uncultured Planctomycetaceae bacterium
CCCGGCGCCTCTGAGGCCGCGATCACCTATCGCCAGCTCCTCGAGCGTCGACTGGAACTCGAGGAGTTCCTCGCACAGACCCGCATCCAGTACCAGACTCTTCTTGAGCAGCGGGAGCAGGGCACTTTCGAGCCCGACCCCGAAGACCGCCGCACGGTCGAATCCGACCCCTTCATCCGCTCGCGGGACGAGCGAATCCTCGGGCTCAAGGAGGAGCTGCGCGTGGCCAAGGAACGGTTCGGGCCGGACCATCGCGCGGTCAGATCACTGGAACTGCGCATCGAGGCCATCGAGGCCGAGAAGGCGGCCAAGGAAAGAGAACTGTTGAACGAACTCGAGGAGTTGAACCTCGCCCGCGCCCGCAGTTCGCTCCAGTCGCTCGAAGCCAACTATCAACGCGTCAGCGAACAACTCGCCGAGGCCTCGGCCCAGATGCGGGAGCTCAACCGCCGCATGGCCGACTACCACGGCCTGCAGGACGAGCGCGACCGACGCCTCGACGACGTCGCCCGCATCGAAGAAGTCATCGACAACATGGCCCTCACCGCCGCCCGTCCCGACGCTGTCCAGGTCGACGTCCAGCAGCCCGCCACCGAGCCCACCGAACGCTCCTTCCCCCAATACTCGAAACTCGTGCCCGGCGTCACCTTCCTCTTCGTCGCCCTCGCGGCCGGCCTCGTGTTCCTCAAGGAACTGCTCGACCAGCGGATCAAGACCCCTTCCTGCGTCAAGCTCCTGCCTCCGTGCGACTTGCTCGGCGTCATCCCCCGGGCCTCCGAAGACCCCACCGCCCCCGACGATCAGTCGCTCGACCTCGTCGTCGCCCGCCATCCCGAAGGCCTCCTCGCCGAGTCCTTCCGCCAGCTTCGTGTCGAGGTCATGCAGCACCTCGATAACTCCAGCTACCACACCCTCATGGTTGTCGGCGCCCAGCCGGAGAGCGGCGTGTCCCGCGTTGCGACCAATCTCGCCGCCTCCGCCGCTCTCAACGGCCGAAGCGTCGTCGTCCTCGACGCCAACTTCCGACGTTCCTCCATCCACGAGGTCGCCGGGCTCGACCGCTCCCCCGGCCTCGGCGAGCTGCTCGCCGGCTCCGCCTCCCTTGACCAGGTCGTCCGACCTACCGAGGTCGACAACCTCTCGGTGGTCACCGCCGGCGAAGCCGGCGCCGCCGCCTTCGAGCAGCTTCAGTCACTCGCCCTCCGCGACGCCCTGCGTCAGCTTGAGTCCCGCTTTGACCTCGTGCTCATCGACGCTCCGCCGCTGTCCATCGTCGGCGACAGTCTGCTGCTCGCCGACCGCGTCGACGCGATTATGGTCGTCGTCCGGGCCATGCAGGAGCGGCGAGGCCTGGTCGCCCGCGTCATGCGTCAGCTCGACGGCGTCCGGTCCGAGATGATCGGCCTGGTGCTCAACGACATGCGGTCCAGCGCCGGCGGCTACTTCCGCCGTAACTATCGCCAGTTCTACGATTACCAGAATTCGAAGCCGGGCGACTCCCGACGCGGCCGGGCCCGAACGCCGGCGAAGCCGGCCTCCCGCGAAACCGCGGGCACGGAGTGACGCCCGACGACCGCAATACACCTGCAAGCCGCTTGCGGCTTAGCACCTGACATCCTCACCCCCGCCGCGACGTGCGGGGTCGCATATCCATTCGTCAACATCGGTTACCCGAATCACTGAACCGAAACACAAAATCTTGACGATAACCGAATGTTAGCGTATGGTTAAAAGTGTTAGTAAGCGGTTAACGTATCGGGGCGAGCCTTTTGCTTCGCCCCGCAATGGGAGGACCCTGTCATGGAAACTCTCCTGCTCCTGCTCCTGTTGGTCTGGGTGATCGGCTGGTCGGTCTATTGCATGCTCGTCGCCCTCGGCGGCGACATGTGGGCCCGCTTCGCCGCCTGGGGTCAGCACGCCTGGTGGGTCGTCCTGCTGGTCCCCCTCGCCTATGCCGTCCATCGCCTGATTGAGCAACTCGCTGCCGACGAGGTTTACCATCCCGGCGATCACGTGGTCTACGTCAAGCACAAGGCCTCGGTCCACCCCGGCCCCCGGGCCGAGGATGTCCACCCCGCGCCCCGCGGCGACCTTTACCACTACGTTGTCCGTAAGCCCTGGACCGTGGTCCGCGTAGTCAACGACCGCATGATCGAAGTCGTGACCAACGGCGGGAAGCACCACTACGTCCGCACCGACGACGCCCATCTGCACAAGCCGGGCGTGCTGGAGTCGCTGATCCTGCGCTACCGCTGGCGGAAGGATTTCCCACCCCTCGCCGCGTGAGGGGGCAAAAGACACGAGGGACGGACGCGCATCGCCGTGTAAAGCACACGACGTCATCGTCGGCCGCGACGTCGGATCGCGGCGGTGCGCCTGCAAGCCGCGTGCGGCTCAGCCCTTACCCCTCCCGGTATTTCTGCGGTGCATCTCCGGTTCTATCGACGAAGTGATCCCGGCCCGCCGGGGCCTTCGTCGGCCCGTCGCTTTGCGTTACTCTATTCTGTCATGTCGAAGAAGACGCCTGAGATCAAGATGGTGAGTTTCGGGATTTACACGCCCTTCAAGCCGGACGCGGACGCGTTGCCGGACGTGCTGGAGTTCACGACGGCGGTGCCGGCGAAGGTGGGGATCGAGTTCGGGTACATCCTGCGGATTCGCAAGGCGCGTGGAGAGGAGCTGCAGTTCCGGATCGACCACCCGCCATTCCGGGACGAGGCCGGGCGGCCGGCCCCGCCGTTCGAGGGCTCGCAGTACGTGCGATCGAACGACTATCACTTTTTCCTGGGCGACACGTTGTGGGAGCCGGTGGAGGACAAGGTGGGCACGTGGACGCTGCGGACGTGGATGAACGGGGAGCTGATCGGCGAGAAGGGGTTTGAGGTGGGGACGGAGAGGCATGAAGGCACGTAGGCACGGAGGGCGAAGCCGCGAGCGGCTTGGGGGCGGGCTATCGTTGTCGCTTCCGCAATCGCCCGCGCCGCGTTAAGCTTCAATGTTTTGGACCTGCCGCGGAGAGACGCCATGAAAATCGGATCGATCACGGTGATGTCGGGGGCGGCGGGGGTGCGGACGGCGAAGTCGCAGGTGATGGCGGACGGGCGGTTCGTCGACCTGCCGACGGAGCGCCTCGGCGACGTGCGGCTGAGGATCACGAAGCAGCAGCGCTACGTCGCGCTCACGCGACTGAACGAATGGTGGGTCGGGCCGAGCTTTGGCGGAGACGACCTGGCCGGGCTCGGGCCGTCGGTGTTCCTGCTCGTCGAGCGGACGGACGGGCGGTACGTGCTCGTGCTGCCGCTGATCGACGGAGGTCTGCTGGCTGAGGTGATGGGCGATCACGAGGGGCTCGGCGTGCAGGTCACGGGCGGGCCGGCGAAGCACGGCGAAGGCGCGGCCCGGCTGCTGCTGGTCAGCGTGGGCGACGATCCGCATGCCCTGATCGCCGAGTCCATGCGGGCGGTGGCGGCGGAACTGCGCACCTTCCGCCTGCGCGAGGACAAGCGGCTGCCCGAGTTCGTCGAGATGTTCGGCTGGTGCACGTGGGACGCGTTCTATCAGCAGGTGGACGAGCGGAAGGTCACCCGCGGGATGAACACGTGGGAGAAAGGCGGGCTGATCCCGCCGCTCGTGCTGATCGACGACGGCTGGCAGGATTCGGTCTCGCACAAGCTCAACTCGTTCCGCTCGCATCCGGAGAAGTTTCCGAAGGGGATGGGCCCGCTCGCGGCGAAGTTGCACGAGCGCTACGGCGTGGCGTGCGTGGGCGTGTGGCACACGCTGCAGGGTTACTGGAACGGCGTGGGCGCAAACAGCGAACTCGCCGGCGAGTACGACGTGAAGCCCACGCTGCAGGACGGCATCCCCTGGAGCGAGGACAAGCGGCAGAGCGCGGCCCTCGTCGATCCGCGCGACATCCACCGCTTTTACCAGGACTGGCACGCGGAGCTCCGCCGGCAGGGGATCGACATGGTGAAGGTGGACAACCAGTCGTCGACGCTGCGTTACGCCGGCGACGTGATGCCGGCGGTCGAAACCGCCCGCGCGTATCAGCGTGCCCTGCAGGGTGGGGCGCAGACGCACCTCGAAGGCAACGTGCTGCACTGCATGTGCCACTCGCTCGACGTGGCGTATCACATGAGCAGTTCGTCGGCGTTCCGGAACTCCGACGACTTCTGGCCGAAGCGGCCGGAGAGCCACGGCAGACACGTGCACGCCAACGCGATGAACAACCTGTGGACGGGGCGGTTCGCGCTGCCGGACTGGGACATGTTCCAGAGTCATCACGAGGCGGGGGCGTTTCACGCGGCGGCGCGTTCGATCAGCGGCGGGCCGATTTACGTGAGCGACAAGCCGGGCAAGCAGGATTTCACGCTGTTGCGGAAACTGTGCACGACGGGCGGACGGGTGCTGCGGTGTCCGGCACCGGCCGTGCCTGCGGCGGACTGCCTGTTCGTCGATTGCTACCGCGAGGAGAAGCTGCTGAAGATCGCCAACCGCAACGGGGCGATCGGCGTGCTCGGGCTGTTCCACTGCTGCTGGCGGGAGGCCGAGGCGGAGCGCCGGCCGATCGCGGAGCACTTCACGGCCACCGACGTGCCGGGGCTCGACGGCGGGCGGTTCGCGGCGTACCTGCACCACGCGGACGAGCTGCACGTGATGACGAGCCGGGCGACGCACGAGCTGGAACTGCCGCCGATGGGCTGCGAGCTCGTGACGCTCTCGCCGATCGTGCACGGCATCGCGCCGCTGGGATTGCTGGACAAGTTCAACGGCTCGGCGGCAATCGAGGAGGCCGGCTTCCGCGAGGACGGCGCCTTTGCCGCACGCCTCCGTGATGGCGGGCGGATCGGGTTCTACTGCGAACACGAACCGCAGCGCGTGCTGGTCAACGCTCGCGAGCGCAAGGGCCGGTACGATGCGGACAGCGGGTTGCTCCTCGTCACGCCGAAGGAAGGCGAGGCGGTGGAGGTGGTGGTCTCGTGACCGGCAGCGACGAAGCAAGGCCCGTCTTGGGCTGCGTCGCCGCAGGCGAAGCAGGCCTTGGCGCGGATTCAAAGGCGGCCAACCCCGAAATCCGAAACCCGAATCCATGTCCGAATGACGCAATGCCGCGGCGACACCCCGTCCACGCCGCGTTGCGTTCAGGCATTGGGATTTGATTCGGGGATTCGGATTTCGGGTTTCGGATTCGGGGATTCGGATTTCGGGTTTCGAGTTTTGAGCTTCAAGCTATCGTTCCCCCCAGCAAAGGGAGCCGTCAGATGCCTGATCGTCCGAACATTCTCTTTCTCATGACCGACCAGATGCAGGGGCGGTTGCTGGATGCATCGCATCCGTGTCGGACGCCGACGATGGATCGGCTCGCGCAGCGCGGCGTGCGGTTCCGGCGGGCGTATGCGTCCAACCCCGTCTGCTCGCCGGCCCGGGCGGGGCTGATGACCGGCCTGCTGCCGCACAACCACGGCGTGCTGTGGGTGACGCATACCGTCGACGCCGACCAGGGCCTGCTCCGCGAAGACAAGCCCCACTTCGCCCAGCGCCTCGCCGACGCCGGCTACCGCACCGGCTACTTCGGCAAGTGGCATGTGGAGCATACCGAGCAGCCCGGCCGATTCGGCTGGCAGACCGACGTCTCGATCAAAAGCGAACGCTGGCAGGCGTACCGCGAGCAACTCGCCGGCGACAAGCCCCAGTTCGACCTGCGCTACGACGTCGAAGGACCGGAGGGGTATCCCGACGGGCTGCTGTACGGCGTGGTGGATCAGCCGCCCGAGCGCCGCGGGATGGGCGTCACCACGGCCGCGGCGATCGACTGGCTCGACGAAACGCTGGCCGGCGATGCGCCGTGGTGCGGGTTCGTCAGCTTCACCGAGCCGCACGATCCCTACGTATGCGGCCGGGACGCCTTCGCCCAGTACGATGTCGACGCGATCGAGCTGCCCGCCAACGTGCACGATCATCTGGAAGGTCGGCCGAAGCTGTACCGCAAGGCCGCCCGCGCTTACGACGCCATGACCGACCGCCGGCATCGCGAGGCCGCCGCCTGCTACTGGGCGACCACCACCGAATGCGATCAGCAGTTCGGCCGGGTGATCGACCGCGTCGAGCGGGCGGGGCAACTCGACAACACGCTGGTGATCGTGATCAGCGATCACGGCGAGTTCCTCGGCGCCCACGGCATGTACTGCAAGAACGTCGGGCCGTGGGAAGAGGCGTTCCACGTGCCGCTGATTTTCAGCGGCCCCGGCGCGGCGAGCGGCGCGGTGAGCGACGCCCGCGTCGGCTCCCACGAAATCGCGCCGACCTTGCTGGAGATGCTCGGCCTCGAGCCGATCGGCGCGCCGGACTCGCGCAGTTTCGCCCCGGCCGTCGCCGATCCCGCCGGCCGCAGTGATCATTACACCACCGGGTTCGCCGAGTATGAAGGGGCGCGGTTCCACTACACGCAGCGCGTCGCCTGGGACGGGCCGTGGAAGTTCGTGTTCAACGCCTTCGACGAGGATGAACTCTATCACCTCCACGACGACCCCGGCGAGATGCACAACCGCATCGCCGATCCGCAGTGCCGGGATGTCGTGAAGCAGATGATGGCCCTGATGTGGCGCCGCATCACGGAGACCGGCGACCAGCGCCTCGTCCGCAGCGGCTACACGGGAATCCGCGCGGTGTTTGAGTATGGGCCGGGGATCGCCGAAAGGCGCGAGGGCACGTAGCGCCCTGTGCCCGTTCAAGGGATCAGTAGGCGGCCAGACCCGAAATCCGAAACCCGAATCAGTGCCCGAATGACCCAATGCCCCGACCACACCCCGCCCACGTGGCGTTGCGCTCAGGCGTTCAGGCATTCAGGCATTGGGATTTGATTCGGGGA
>CAYFQS010000203.1:0-6843 GCA_964345245.1 uncultured Planctomycetaceae bacterium
TCTGTCCCGGCGCCGGCGAGAATCCCAGCATCGCCGCCACGACCAACCACAGCAAGTGAGAGCGCACCTTCCACATACCCCGTTTATCGGACGAGTGGATGTTGGCGCTGTAACCCGCGGTGCCGGACCATGCAGTTCGCAAGCCATGAATTAGCTTTGCTTATCTGTCTTGGTGTTGACATAAAGCTTGGTGATGCTATTATAATGGGCTATGTCATCGCTCGACTCGATCAAGCTGTTCTGCGACGTGGCGCAGCAGCGGTCAATTTCCAAGGCCGCCGAGCTCAACGGGGTCACGCAGCCCGCGGCCTCGCAGCGCATGATGGCGTTGGAGAACGACCTCGGCGTGCAATTGCTCGACCGCTCGCACCGTCCGCTGCAGCTCACCGAGTCCGGGGAGGACTACTACCATGGTTGCCGCAAGCTCATCGCGATGCACGAGAAGTTGAAACGCCGCATCGCCGGGCCGGGCGCGCCCCTTCGCGGGGAGGTCGCCATCGCCGCGATCTACTCCGTCGGGATCGGACTGCTCAACGAGGTTCAGCGCAGCTTTCGTGACCTGCACCCGCAGGTCACGGTCGGCATCGAGTACCTCCAGCCGGACGTGGTCTACGAGCGGGTGTTCCGCGAGCAGTGCGACTTCGGCATTCTCTCGTACCCGCAGCGCTGGCCGAACCTGACCGCGATCAACCTTCGGGGGGAGCCGATGAGCGTGGTCTGCCGGGCGGAGCACGATCTGGCCGGGGCGGGCGAACTGGGCCCGGTGGATCTGGACGGCCGGGAGATCGTCGGCTTCGACGGTGATCTGCCGATCTCGCACGGCATCCGGGCCTACCTGCGGGCGCACAAGGCGCATCCGCGGGTGGTGAGCACCTTCGATAATATCGACACGATCAAGAGCTTCGTGGCCCAGACGGACGCGGCGGCGATCCTGCCGACCCGGACCGTCCGGCGCGAAGTGGAACGGGGGACGCTGGCGGCGATTCGGCTGACGCCGACACTGGTTCGCCCGGTCGCGCTGGTGTATCCGAAAGGCCGGGAACCCCGGCCGGTGGTTCGGTCGTTTATCGACCATCTGGTCGAACACCAGCCGCCGGTGCCCGGCGTGGAAGCCATGCTCGCAACCGCGGCCGGCACGGAGGCGGCCGCGGTGCGATGAAGTAATCGAGGCAACAACAACCACGGACGTTGAGATCGTCTGGTGCGGACCGGCCCCGCCGGCTACCGGTGACTCAGCGCCCACCATCCGAGATATGGGAGGTCATGGCGATGCAACACGCCATCCATCCAAAGCGTTACGGCCTGTACGACCCGGTGAACGAGAAGGACGCCTGCGGCGTGGGATTCGTCGCCGACATCAAGGGCCGACGGTCCCACCAGGTCATTGAAGACGCGAACACCGCGCTGGTGCACATGACGCACCGCGGGGCGTGCGGCTGCGAGTCGAACACCGGCGACGGGGCGGGCATACTCACCGCCCTGCCGCAGGAGTTCCTGATGAAGGTCGCGGAGCGCGACCTCGGCCGGGCCCTGCCCGAACCGGGGCGGTTTGCCGCGGGCAACGTCTTCCTGCCCACCGACGACGCGGAGCGCGAGCATTGCATGCGGCACGTGGCGGAGCTCACCGCCCGGTACGGCCAGCGTGTCATCGGCTGGCGCGACGTGCCGGTCGACCCCGACGGGGCGGGGATCGGTCCCTCGGCCCGGGCCACCGAGCCGGTGATCAAGCAGGTGTTCCTCGCCGCCGGCGACGACGTGGCCGACAACCCCGAGGCCTTCGAGCGGAGGTTGTACCTGATCCGCAAGCGGGCGAGCCACGATCTGCGCATCGACAGCGACCTGAATCAGAAGCTGCTGTTTTACATCTGCTCGCTGTCGACGAAGGTGATCGTCTACAAGGGCCAGCTCACCCCCGAGCAGGTCATGTCGTACTACCCGGACCTCGGCGACCCGGATTACATGAGCCACCTGGCCATGGTGCACTCGCGGTTCTCGACGAACACGTTCCCCTCCTGGGACCGGGCCCAGCCGAATCGCTTCATGAGCCACAACGGCGAGATCAACACCCTCCGCGGGAACGTCAACTACATGACCGCCCGGCAGGGCGTGATGGCGTCGGACCTGTTCGGCGACGACCTGCGGGACCTGTTCCCGATCATCGAGCCGGAGTGCTCCGACTCCGGGAACTATGACAACGCGATGGAGTACCTGCTCATGACCGGGCGGAAGCTGCCCAACGTGGTCATGATGATGGTGCCCGAGGCGTGGGAGAAGCACGAGACGATGAGCCCGGACAAGCGGGCGTTTTACGAGTATCACTCGTGCATCCAGGAGCCGTGGGACGGCCCGGCGTCGATCGCGTTTACCGATGGCAAGGTGATCGGGGCGTGTCTCGATCGCAACGGCCTGCGTCCGAGCCGGTACTACGTCACCCACGACGACCGGGTGATCATGGCCAGCGAGGTCGGCGTGCTGCCCCACGTCGAGCCGGCCAACGTGAAGTACAAGGGTCGGCTCCAGCCCGGGCGCATGTTCCTCGTCGATTTCGAGCAGGGCCGCATCGTCCCCGATGACGAACTGAAGCACGAGACCGCCACCGCCCGGCCTTACGGGGAATGGCTGAGCAATCAGCGGCTTGAACTCGACTCCCTCGACGTGCCCGAGGAGATCGCCCACCTCGACGACCAGACGCTGCTCAACCGCCTGCAGGCCTTCGGGTTCACCCTCGAAACGCTGCAGTTCATGCTCATGCCGCTGATCAACGTCAAGAAAGACCCGGTCGGCTCGATGGGCAACGACGCGGCCCTGGCCGTGCTCTCCGACAAGCCGCGGATGCTCTACGACTACTTCAAGCAACTGTTCGCCCAGGTGACCAACCCGGCGATCGACTCGATCCGCGAAGAGTTGATCATGTCGCTGGAGTGTTACATCGGCCCGGCGCCGAACCCGCTGGAAGCGACCGAGCAGCATTGCCACCGTCTGCTCGTGTCGCACCCGATCCTGTCCAACGAACAGCTCGGCGCGATCAAGACGATGGACACGCGGGGCTGGAAGACGAAGACGCTGGACGCGACCTGGCCGCGGAGCGAAGGGGCGGCGGGACTGAAGCCGGCCATCGACCGCCTCTGCCGCGAGGCCGAGGCCGCCATCGACGCCGGCTACGCCCTCGTCGTGCTTTCCGACCGGGCGACGGGGCCGGACCGCGTGCCGATCAGTGCCCTGCTCGCCTGCGGCGCGGTGCACCATCACCTCGTGCGGCAGGAGAAGCGGACCCGCCTCGGCATCGTGGTCGAGACCGGCGAGGCCCGCGAGGTGCATCACCACTGCCTGCTCGTCGGCTACGGGGCCGACGCGATCAATCCCTACGGCGCGTTCGAGGCGCTGTGGCAGTGCCGGCGGGACGGGATGCTCAGCGAGGAGTTCGACGACGACGCCAGGATCACCGCCGCCTACCGCAAGGGCGTGGCCAAGGGCATGCTCAAGGTGATGGCGAAGATGGGCATCTCGACCCTCGCGTCGTACAAGGGCGCGCAGATTTTCGAGGCGGTCGGGCTCAACGACCAAGTGGTGGACGTGTGTTTCAAGGGCACGGCGAGCCGCATCCAGGGCGTGGGCTTCGAGGTGCTGGCCGAGGAAGCCCTCCGCCGACACGCGATCGGTTACCCCGAGCGTGAGGAAGTCCGCCTGCCCGTGCTGCCCAACGACGGGCAGTTCCACTGGCGGTCCGGCGGCGAGCGGCACATGTTCAGCCCGGAGACCATCGCGAACCTGCAGGTCGCCGCCCGCAGCAACAGCCGCGATGCCTACCGGCAATTCGCGAAGCTGGTCAACGACGACAACCGCTATCGCTGCACGCTCCGCGGGCTGATGAAGATCGGCCGGCCGGAGGGCGCGGGCCCGATCCCCATCGACCAGGTCGAGCCGGCCAAGGAGATCGTCAAGCGATTCCGCACCGGGGCGATGAGCTACGGCTCGATCTCGGCCGAGGCGCACGAGACCCTGGCCATCGCGATGAACCGCATGGGCGGGAAGTCCAACACGGGCGAAGGGGGGGAGGATTCGGGCCGGTTCACGGCTGATCCGAACGGCGACCTGCGGCGCTCGTCGATCAAGCAGGTCGCGTCGGGGCGCTTCGGCGTCACGTCGTGGTACCTGACCAACGCCGACGAGCTGCAGATCAAGATCGTCCAGGGCGCCAAGCCCGGCGAGGGCGGCGAACTGCCCGGCCACAAGGTCGACCAGATCATCGCCAGGACGCGTTACTCGACGCCCGGCGTGGGGCTGATCTCCCCGCCCCCGCACCACGACATCTACTCCATCGAGGACCTTGCCCAGCTCATTCACGACCTGAAGAACTCCAACCCCTCGGCCGACGTGAGCGTGAAGCTTGTTTCGGAAGTCGGGGTGGGCACGGTGGCGGCGGGGGTGGCCAAGGCCCACGCCGACCACATCCTCATCTCGGGTCACGACGGCGGGACGGGCGCGTCGCCGCTGACCTCGATCAAGCACGCCGGGCTGCCCTGGGAACTCGGCATCGCCGAGACCCACCAGACGCTGGTGATCAACGACCTGCGGTCCCGCGTCTCGCTGGAGACGGACGGTCAGCTCAAGACCGGCCGGGACATCTTCATCGCCGCCTGCCTCGGCGCCGAGAACTTCGGCTTCTCCACCGCGCCGCTGATCACCCTCGGCTGCATCATGATGCGCAAGTGCCACCTGAACACCTGCCCGGTGGGCGTGGCCACGCAGGATCCCGAACTTCGCAAGAAGTTCACCGGCAAGCCGGAGCACGTGGTCAACTACCTGTTCATGGTGGCCGAGGAAGCCCGCGAGATCATGGCCGAGATGGGCGTGCGGACCATGGATGAATTGATCGGCCGGGTCGACCTGCTCGAGGTCGAGCAGGCGATCACCCACTGGAAGAGCAAGGGCCTGGACCTCACGCCGATCCTCCGCCCGGCGGAGAAGCCGCCGCACCGCGAGAACGTCGGCGTGTTCAAGCAGATGGCCCAGGACCACGGCATCGACAACGCCCTGGACTGGAAGCTCATCGAGCAGGCCGAGCCCGCCCTCAAGCGCGGCGAGAAGGTCCGCATCGCCTCGCCGGTCCAGAACATCAACCGCGTGGTCGGCACCATCCTCAGCCACGAAGTCTCCAAGCATCACGGCGAGCAAGGCCTGCCGGACGATACGATCTGGATCAAGCTCCACGGCTCAGCCGGCCAGTCGCTCGGGGCCTGGCTGCAGCGCGGCGTGAGCATCGAGCTCGAAGGCGATGCCAACGACTACGTCGGCAAGGGCCTCTCGGGCGGGAAGCTCATCGTCTACCCGCCCCGCGACGCGACGTTCAGGCCCGAAGAGAACATCGTGATCGGCAATGTCGGGCTCTACGGGGCCACGATGGGCAAGGCGTTTTTCCGCGGCGTCGCCGCCGAACGTTTCTGCGTTCGCAACTCCGGCGCCTGGACCGTCATCGAAGGCGTGGGCGACCACGGCTGCGAATACATGACCGGCGGGCGGGCGGTCATCCTCGGACCCGCCGGCCGCAACTTCGCCGCCGGCATGTCCGGCGGCGTGGCCTACGTCTGGGACCCGCACAACACGTTCCTCACCCACTGCAACCTCGGCACGGTGCAGCTCGAAGCCGTCGAAGACGAGCAGGACATCGACGAACTGCGCACGTTGATCGAGGAGCACTACCGCTATACCGCCTCGACGGTCGCGGAGGACGTGCTGCAGCGATGGAACGTGACGTTGGGCCAGTTCGTGAAGGTCATGCCCACGGACTACAAGCGGGTGCTCGAAGAGCGAGCGGGCCACGATGCCGAGGAAGACGTCGCCCTGCACGACGAGCAGCATGTGAGCGGCAGTTGAACGAGGTTTTCCCGCAGCGAGATCGAACATCACGCGTTCACGCGGCGTGACGGACAGACAAAGGAGCCCCCCATGGGTAACCCCACTGGATTCAAGGAATACGCCCGGATCACCGTCGGCGGACGGGACCCGGTCGAGCGGATCGCGGATTTCAACGAGTTCCACGATCACCTCGATGAAGAGGAGCGCCGCCGCCAGGGCGCCCGGTGCATGGACTGCGGAATCCCCTTCTGCCAGGCCGACACCGGCTGCCCCATCGACAACCTCATCCCCGAGTGGAACGACCTGGTCTACCGCGGCAAGTGGCGGGAGGCGCTGGATCGGCTGCACAAGACCAACAACTTCCCCGAGGTCACGGGGCGGGTGTGTCCCGCGCCGTGCGAGGGTTCGTGCACGCTCGGGATCAACGAGCCGCCGGTCACGATCAAGGACCAGGAATGCACGATCATCGACCGCGGTTTCGAGGAGGGCTGGGTCACGCCCGAGCCCCCGCCCTGTCGCACGGGCAAGTCGGTGGCGATCATCGGCTCGGGCCCCGCGGGACTGGCCGCCGCCGATCAGCTCAACGGCATCGGGCATTCGGTCACCGTCTACGAGCGGCACGACCGAATCGGCGGGCTGATGACCTACGGCATTCCGAACATGAAACTCGACAAGGCGATCATGCAGCGCCGCATCGACATCATGGCCGCGGAAGGCGTGACCTACGTGACCAATGCCTTCGTGGGCGGCTCGCCGGAGACCGGCGCCGGGGCGGTCGACGCTGAACCCGACACCCGGTACATCGACATCAACGACCTGCGCGAGCAGTTCGACGCGATCCTCATCGCCACCGGCGCGACCGTGCCGCGCGATCTGCCGATCCCCGGCCGGGAACTCAAGGGCGTCCACTTCGCCATGGAGTTCCTGCACGGCAACACGAAGGCGCTGCTCGATGGCGTGGGCGACTGGTCCGGCTCGCCGATCCGG
>CAYFQS010000204.1:0-6793 GCA_964345245.1 uncultured Planctomycetaceae bacterium
CTTGTCGCTGTGGGTGTGAGTGACCTCGATGTAGTAGCCGAACACCTTGTTGTAGCCGACCTTGAGCGACGGGATGCCGCTCTCGGACGTGATTCTTTTCTGATAGTCGGCGAGCCAGGAATGCGAATCGCGCTGCAGCGCGCGGTACCCGTCGAGCTGCTCATCGAAGCCGTCGCGGATCAGCCCGCCCTCGCGCATGTGCGGCGGCGGCTCGTCGACGCACGCCTCACGCAACCGCCCGGCCAGTGCTTCGAGTTCCGGGGCGATGTCGGTGAGCCGGCGATGATGGCCGGCGAGCGACTCGTGCGTCTCGAGCAACACCGCGAGCTGTTTCACCGCGGCCACGGACTGACCGAGGGCGACGAGATCGCGCGGGCTCGGCCGGCCGATTGCGATGCGGCTGGCGATACGGTGCACGTCCTGCACCGTGTCCAGTCGCTTGAGCAGATCGTCGGAGAGATCGGCATCGTCGACCACCGCCTGGACGACGTCCTGGCGGGCGCGGATGGCGTCGGCGTCGCGCAGCGGGTAGCACAGCCACTGCCGCAGCAGCCGCTTGCCCATCGCGGTGCGGGCGTCCTGCAGCGCCCCGAGCAGCGAACCGGCCGTCTCCCCGCTACGCATGGTTCGCTCCACTTCGAGCGATCGCAGCGACACGTGGTCGATCACGAGATGGTCGGCCTGCTGATAGCGGCGGGGCGGCATGAGATGACGCAGTCGGCCGTCCTCCGCCCGCTGGGTTTCCAGCAGGTATGCGACCACCGCCCCCGCCGGGCCGATCACCGGATCGTCTTCATCGAAGCCGAACCCGCTGAGCGTGGCGACCTGGAACTGCCGCAGGAGCGTGTCGCGGGCGTCGTCCAGGCGGAAGTGCCACGACGGCCGGGGCGTCAGGGCGATGCCCAGCGCATCGCCGATCTGCTTGATCCGCGGCGGCGGAACGTTGTTGGCCGTCTCCACGTAAAGCAGCTCGCGTGGCGCGATGCGGGCCAGCTCGTCGCGCAGCTCCTCGGCGGTGAACTCGGCGACACGGAAGGCGCCGGTGCTCAGTTCGGCGAAGGCCACCGCCGCCCGCTCGTCGCCGGCGAACATCACCGCGGCGAGCGGGTTCTCCTCCGCGTCGTCGAGCATCGATTCGTCGGTGAGCGTGCCCGGGGTGACCACGCGGGTCACGTCGCGGTCCACCACGCCCTTCGCCTCGGCGGGATCCTCCATCTGCTCGCAGATCGCCACGCGGTGGCCGGCCTGGATCATCCGCCGCAGGTAGTTCTCGACGCTGTGGTAGGGCACGCCCGCCATGGGGATGCCCTCGGTGCGCTGCGTGAGCGTCAGGCCGAGCACCCTCGCCACGAGCTTCGCGTCGTCGTAGAACAGCTCGTAGAAATCACCCATGCGAAAGAACAGCACGCAGTCGGGGTGCTGCTGCTTGAACCGCCGGAACTGCCGCATCGCCGGGGTGTCGTGCGGGCTCTTGGCCATGCGGGGGAGTTTCCGAGCAATCGCCGCGGCATGCAAGCGGCGGCGACGGCGGCGGCGAACCGCAGACGGGGCCGGGCGCCGGGGAAGACCGGGCAAACGGAGGTGGCCCCGCTTCATCAGCCGCGTGCATCGGTCGATGAAGACTCATGGTCGGTGCCGATCTCCGGGGATATACTGCCCGCGTTTTGGGCGATCATTCACCGGGCGAGCTGAAGAGGAGGCATTGTGAAGGGCATCATTCTCGCAGGCGGCAAGGGCACGCGGCTGTACCCGCTGACCCGGGCCATGAGCAAGCAACTGCTGCCGATCTACAGCAAACCGATGATCATGTATCCGTTGTCGGTGCTGATGCTGGCCGGCATCCGCGAGGTGCTGGTGATCTCGACGCCGGAAGACCTGCCGGGCTTTCGGCGGCTGCTGGGCGACGGCGAGCCGTGGGGCATGCGCTTCGAGTACGCCGAGCAGCCCGAACCGAAGGGCCTGGCCCAGGCGTTCCACATCGGCGCCGATTTCGTCGACCGCGAGCCGTCTTGCCTTGTCCTCGGCGACAACGTGTTCTACGGCAGCGGGCTCGGCCGGCAACTCCGCGCCGCCTCGGCCATCGGGAAAGGGGCGCTGGTGTTCGGCTATCCGGTCAGGGACCCGGAGCGCTACGGCGTGGTGGAGTTCGACGATCAGGGCCGCGCGGTCTCGCTCGAAGAGAAGCCCGCGAAGCCGAAGAGCCGCTACGCTGTGCCGGGACTCTACTTTTACGACGAGCAGGTGTGCGACATCGCCGCCGACCTCAAGCCCTCGGCTCGCGGGGAGCTCGAGATCACCGACCTGAACCGCGTCTATCTCGATCGGGGTCAACTGCGGGTCAGCGCCCTCGGTCGAGGCACGGCGTGGCTCGACGCGGGAACCTATGAGTCGCTCCTGCAGGCCCAGGTGTTCGTGCAGACCATCGAGGACCGGCAGGGCATGATGGTCTGCTGCCCCGAGGAGATCGCATGGCAGATGGGCTGGATCGATGCGGACCAGCTTCGCCGGCTCGGCGAGGAGATGTCCGGAAACACGTACGGCCAGTACCTGCTGAACCTGCTCGACGCCGACGACGGCCCGGCCCCGCTCATGACCGCGTCCGGGGGGAAGTCGGCATGAAGATCACCGCACTCGCCATCCCGGACGTGAAGCTCATCGAGCCCAGGAAGCACGGCGACAAGCGCGGGTTTCTCAGCGAAACCTACTCCCGCCGGGCGTTCGCCGAGGCGGGGATCGACCTCGAGTTCGTCCAGGAAAACCATACCAAGTCGGCGGCGAAGGGCACCGTGCGGGGATTGCATTTGCAGGCCCCACCGCACGCCCAGGCGAAGCTGCTGCGGGTCGTGCAAGGCGCGATCCTCGACGTGGCGGTGGACGTGCGCGTCGGCTCGCCGACGTACGGCCGGCACGTGGCCGAGGTGCTCAGCGCCGAGAACTGGCGGCAACTGCTCGTGCCCGCCGGCTTCGCCCACGGCTTCTGCACCCTCGAGCCAGACACCGAGGTCGTCTACAAGATGTCCGACTTCTACGCTCCCGACAGCGAGCGCAGTCTGCTCTGGAACGACCCCGCCCTCGACATTGACTGGCCGGTAACCGCAGACGACGCGACTGTTTCGGACCGCGACCGCGGCAATCCGCCGCTGGCGGAATTCGGTTCCCCCTTCGACTGATCCGGCGCGTCCCCGCTTCAGCGGGACGAGAACGTGGGCCGTCGGCGCGTCCCCGCTTCAGCGGGGCGCGAGCGTGGGTCGTCGGCGCGTCCCCGCTTCAGCGGGGCGTGGTCCCGATCGCCCCCATGAAAGTCCCCGCCCTCGCTGAAGCGAAGCGGGCTGTATGAAACTGAAGCCGATGCACAGCGATAAGGTAAACTGAGCACCATGGTGCGACGAACGGTTCGGCGACTCTGGTGTTTCGTTCTGCTCGGCGGCATCGGCGTGGCGGGATGCGCTTCGTCGGTCGCCGTGCCGGCGATCGTCGAAGCCCAGGCCGCTCCCGGCGTCTGGCATGAGGTGTTCCGCGGGGTCGCATACTGCGTGCTCGACCGCGCCGAGCCGGCGCCGATGCGCATTCACGCGGTGCGGGTGGATCTGGAGGCCCCCGGCGTCGAGTTTGTCGTCACGAGTCCGAACGGTGACGCGCCGCTCGATACGTTCAGCCGGACCACGAGCAGCTTCCTCGATGAGGTCGGCTGCCAGGTCGCGATCAACGCCTCGCCGTACCACCCCGTGGTGGTGAGTGAAGGCGTGCCGCAGAACGTGCGCGGGCTGTCGGCCGCCGATGGCGACGTATACTCCCCGCCCATGCCGAACTTCGCCGCCGTGGCGATCGGCCCAAACAACGAAGTGCGCTTGCTCGCGCCGGGCGATCCGCCGGGCGAGGAGATTCGGCACGGCGTCGGCGGGTTCGGGCGCCTGCTCGTGGACGGGCAAAACGTCGGTGGCGACGGCGCCCGCCATCCCCGCACGGCAGTCGGCGTCGATGCGGCGGGCGATGTGCTCTACCTGCTCGTCATCGACGGTCGCCAACCGGGCTACAGCGAAGGCGCGACGACCCGCGAAACCGCGGCGATCCTGCTCGAACTGGGCGCGGCCAACGCCCTGAATCTCGACGGCGGCGGGTCGACGACGCTGGCGATCGAAGACGCCGGCGGCCGCCCTCGCGTGGTCAACCGCCCGATCCACCTCGGCCTGCCGGGTAATGAAAGGCCCAACGCCAACGCGCTGGGCCTGTACGCTGAACGGGTTGTGGGCGAGTGATGTTCAACTGCGGCGCCGGCGAAGCAGGCCGAGGCCGCCGAGTGCCACGAGCCCCAGCGTCGCGGGTTCCGGCACCTGCTGCACCACCACGTTGTCGATGAACGCGTGGTAGGTCGTGCCGCCTTCGGCGTCGTTCTTCCGGAAACCGACACGCACGTCCAGCCGAGTCCACCCCGTCTGCGACGTTTCGTAGGTATGACTGAACCGGGTCCAGTCGGTATCCAGCGCTGTCGTATTGATCGGCGTGTCCGTGCCGACGTGGGCATTGTTACTGTCGAAGAAGGTGAACCAGACGATCAACTGATCAAGGGCATCGTCGGCGGGCACCGCGACGTCCAGACCGATGGTCAACTCGGTGCCGTCGGCGGGAGACACGCCGGTCAACTTCCGCTCCATGCGCGAATCCCACCGCCCGTCTGAAGAGGGCGTGGTCCGGGCGTCCAGGTAATAGTCACCGAGCGACGCTCCGGGCGGCGTGGCGTCGGTGGGAATGCTGTTCGGCATCCGCCAGTTGCCCCACCCGGACTTGGTGCCGCCCGAGCCGTCCTCGAAGCTGCCGTTGTTCGTTGAGGCGTCGAGCAGAATGCCGCCGTCTGCCGGCACAGCGGATAACCCGATCCCAATCACAGCGATGCAGAACGGTCGAAGACAAGTGCTCATCGTCGGTCCTCCTTCAAGAGAGTGCTGATTCCACAGACCCGTGACGTTCAAGCATGCGCCACAATCGCGGGACCATCAAGCCAAAATCAATGGAATCTTCAAAAGATTCCCCGCCGGCGGTCCTGATCGGATGCCCGCGTCGTCCTCGGCCAAGGTTGAATTCGGCATCCCCGCCGGATCTCAGTTCGTGTTGCCACTCCTGTCCGGGAGCTTGTCATGTTGGGATATCCTGGTTCGGTACGGTTCGGGTTGCTGTTGCTGGTGGCCATGGCGCGACCGGTCGTCGTCGCTCATGTGCTTCGGGAGAATCCACGGGCGAGTCTTCCGCGATCCGTATCACGCATCGACGAACTCGCCGTAGATCGCCTGCATCGCGTTCTCGAAGTCATCCGCTTCGACGCCGACGATAATGTTCAACTCGCTGGAGCCCTGGTCGATCATGCGGATGTTGATCCCGGCGTTGCCGAGGGCGCCGAAGACGCGGGACGCGATGCCCGGCGTGTAGGCCATGCCCCGGCCGACGGTCGCGATCAGGGCCATGTTCGGCTGGACCTCGATCAGGTCGGGTTCACACTCCGCGTTGAGTTGACCGACGAGGCGGTCCTGCTTGCTTTCGAGCAGGTCGTCGTGCACCACGACGCTGAGCGTGTCGATGCCGCTGGGTATGTGTTCGAAGCTGACGCCGTTGTTCTCCAGGACGCCGAGCACGCGGCGGCCGAAGCCGACCTCCTGATTCATCAGCGCCTTCTCGATGGAGATGATCGTGAAATCCTTCCGTCCCGCGATGCCGGTGATCATGCCCTTCTGCGTGATCGGGTCGGCGTCCCGGACGATGAGTGTGCCGGGGGCGTCCGGGTCGTTGGTGTTGCGGATGTGCACCGGGATGCCGGCGATGCGGACGGGGAAGATCGCCTCGTCGTGGAGCACGGTGGCGCCCATATACGACAGTTCGCGCAGCTCGCGATAGGTCAGCTTGTCGATGGGCTTGGGTGAGTCGACCACGCGGGGATCGGCCATGAGCAGGCCGCTCACGTCCGTCCAGTTCTCGTACACGTCGGCCCCCACGCCTCGGGCGACGATGGCGCCGGTGATGTCCGAGCCGCCTCGGGAGAAGGTCTTGATCTTGCCGTCCGGCGTCGAGCCGTAGAAACCGGGAATCACGCCGCGCTCGTGCTCGCGCAGGTGCCGGCTCACCGCCTGCTGGGTTTCCTCGGCGTCGAACACGCCGTTGGCCCGGAAATGGATCATCTCCGCCGGGTCGATGAAGTCGAATCCGAGCAGTTCGGCGATGACCAGGCCGTTGAGATATTCCCCGCGGCTCGCGGTGTAGTCGGCCGAGGCGCCGTCCGCGACGCGCTGCCGCACCTCGTCGAGCGGTCCGTCGATATCGAAATCGAGCCCGAGTTGCTCGACGATCTGTCGATAGCGCTCGGCCACGAGTTCGAACACGTCGTCGAAGGGCACGGCCTGTTGGGTGTGGGCGTGGCAGAGGTACAACAGGTCGGTGATCTTGCGGTCGTCGGCGGTGCGTCTGCCCGGTGCCGACGGCACCATGTATCGTCGATTGTCGTCGGCCTTGATGATCTCGGCCATCTTGCGGAACTGGTCGGCGTCGGCCAGCGATGACCCGCCGAATTTCGCGACTTTCACGCCCATCGTCTACCTCGCGCGTGCTTGTGGTTTGCGGCGACCGCCGGACCGCCCCTCGGCCCGACGCGGGCCGGGCATCCTACCAGCCCGTCACATCGCCCACCAGCCGGCCGGGCCCCCGCGGGGCTCGGATTCGGCGATCTGGTGATTGCACGACGTGCGGTCACCGCTCCGTCAATCGGGCATCGCGACACTGGTTCGGGTTTCGGATTTGAAGTTTCGGGTTT
>CAYFQS010000205.1:0-6792 GCA_964345245.1 uncultured Planctomycetaceae bacterium
GGCGGGGGCCGACGTGGCGGTGCACTGCGCCCGGCGGTTGGACGCGGCCGAGGAAGTGGCCGGGCGGTGCCGGGAAGTGGGACGCAAAGCCGCCGTCATCGCGGCCGATCTCGCCGACGCCGACGCGCCACGGCGCATCGCCCGCGAAGCATCCGACCAATTCAGTGCCGTCGACATCCTCATCCCCAACGCCTCCGTGCAGTACCCGATGAAATGGCGGCAGATCGACCGCGAACACTTCGACGAGCAAGTGGCGGTGAACTTCCGTTCGGCCTACGAACTGATCCAGCGCCTCGCTCCCGCCATGGTCGAGCGGCAGTGGGGCCGGATTGTGACCGTGGGCAGCGTCCAGCAGCACCGCCCCGCCTCGTCGATGGTGCCCTACGCGGCGCTCAAGAGCGCGATGGAGAACATGTGCCGGAACCTGGCGAAGCAGTTCGCCCCGCACGGCGTGACGGTGAACAACGTGAGCCCCGGGATCATCGACACCGAGCGCAACGAGACGCCGCTGGCGGATCCGGAGGTCCGGGCGCGGGTTCGAGACAAGGTGCCGATGAAGCGCTTCGGCGAGCCGGCCGACTGCGTGGGCGCGGTGCTGCTGCTCTGCTCCGAAGCCGGGGCGTACATCACGGGCATCGACTTGCCCGTGGACGGCGGGTTCCGCTTGCCGTAGGCGATCGTCCACTGGCGAGCGGCGCGGCAAGGCCGGAACGCCATCGAGCGTTTGAACCCGGACCATTGCGGACGCTGCGGTGCGGTGCGGCTTGGCGTCGGGTTTCCCGCGTGTCGGCGTTCAGCTCGACATCGGCGGGCCGAGGTGGGGCGAGGAGGGGCCGCTCGATTCCCAGCTCTGGAGAATGTGCATGTAGTTGGCCCGCTCGTATGCCGCGGCGTCGGGGCAACGGAGCAGCGACATGCTGCCGATGGCCTGGTTGAGCGAGTCGTACTCATGCTCCTCCAGCCATTCCTCGACTTCCTTGCGGATGGTGGCGAGGTGGCCGGGCCCGCGTTCGAGCAGGGCCGAGACGATCTGCACCGCGCTGGCGCCGCACATGCAGGCCTTGAGAGCGTCGAGTCCGCAGTGCACGCCGCCGGTGCACGCCAGCGACATCTGCGTCTGGCCGAAGAGGATCGCCAGCCACCGCAGCCGCAGCAGCAACTCCGATGAGTTCGACAGGTTCAGGTAACGGACGACTTCGAGTTCCTCGACGTCGATGTCCGGTTGATAGAACCGGTTGAAGATCACCAGCCCGTCGGTGGCGACGTTGTCGAGGTGCCGGGCGAAGTTCGGCATCGACGAGTAGAACGGCGAGAGCTTCACCGCGACCGGGATGTTCACCTTCTCCTTCACCGCACCGACCATCTCGATGGTCTCGCGTTCGATCTGCTCGGCGGCGGTGTCGGGATCGGTGGCGATGAGGTAGACGTTGAGTTCGAGCGCGTCAGCGCCGGCCTCGGCCATCTGCTGGGCGTAGTCCAACCAGCCGCCGAGCGTCGTGCCGTTGAGCGACGCGATCACAGGCACGTCGACGGCCTCCTTGGCCTTTCGGACGTGCTCGAGATACTCATCCGGCCCGAGCTTGTACTCCTCGGGCGAGGGGAAGTAGGTCAAGGCCTCGGCGAATTGCTCGGCCGGGGTCTCGACCGCCTGCGTCGCGGCGACCTCTTCGCTGTTGATCTGCTCTTCGAAGAGCGAATGCAGGATGATCGCCGCCGCCCCGGCGTCTTCGAGTTGCTTGATCGTGTCAATCTCGCCCGACAGCGGCGACGCACCGGGGATGAACGGATGGGGAAGATCGAATCCGAGATAACTGGTGGACAGGTCCATGCAGTGGCTCCTTATCGTGAAGGCCCGTGACCGGCGTGGGCCTCGAAAATCATGCGATCGGAAGAAATCGAGGGGACGGGCCGTTCGACCCGCCCCCTCGTCCATGTTCTCACTTGCTCTCGGCCACCTCGGGGGCGGCCTTCTGGGCGTCGATGACCAGGTCCGCCATGTGCTGGTAAACCTGCACACGCCGCATCGCCATCGCCTGGGCTTCGTCGGCCAACTGGGCGAACCGCTTGGGATCGATCTTCTCGACCATGCGGAATCGCGTCTCGTTGCTCATGTACTCCTTGACCGAGCTCTTCGGCTCGCCGGAGTCAAGCTGCAACGCCGCCTCGCCCTTCTCGGCCAGCCGCGGATCATAGCGGTAAAGCGGCCAGATGCCGCTGTCCACCGCCCGCTTCTGCTGGTCCATCCCGTAACGCAGGTCGAAACCGTGCGCGATGCAGTGGCTGTAGGCGAGGATGATCGAAGCGCCGGGGTAGCTCTCGGCTTCCTGGAAGGCCTGGACGGTGTGGGTGTCCTTGGCCCCCATGGCGACGGAGGCGACGTAGACGTCGCCGTAGCTCATCGCCATCAGACCGAGGTCCTTCTTGCCCGTGCCCTTGCCGGCGGCGGCGAACTTCGCCGCCGCGCCGATGGGCGTGGCCTTCGAGGCCTGGCCGCCGGTGTTCGAATACACCTCGGTGTCCAACACCAGGATGTTCACGTCGCGGCCCTGGGAGATGACGTGGTCGAGCCCGCCGTAGCCGATGTCGTAGGCCCAGCCGTCGCCGCCGAGAATCCACACGCTCTTTTTGACCAGGTAGTCGCTGAGCAGTTCAAGCCAGCGGGCCTGCGGCGTGTCGCCGTTCACCGACGCCAGCTTCTGCTTCAGCGCGCTGATCCGAGCGCGCTGGGCCTTGAGCCCCGCTTCGGTGGACATCTCGGCATTGAGGATTTCGTTGACGAGCTCGTCGCCGACCTTCGGGGCAAGCGACGTGAGCAGTTCGCGGGCCTGCTTCCGGTGGCTGTCGATCGCGAGGCGGAAGCCGAAGCCGAACTCGGCGTTGTCCTCGAACAGCGAGTTCGACCAGCTCGGCCCCCGGCCATCGTCGTCCACACAGTAAGGCGTCGTCGGCAGGTTCCCGCCGTAGATCGACGAACACCCCGTCGCGTTCGAGATCAGCAGCCGGTCGCCGAAGAGCTGACTCATCAGCTTCACGTACGGCGTCTCGCCGCAGCCGGCGCACGCCCCGGAGTACTCGAAGAGCGGCTCGAAGAACTGCGAACTCTTCACCGTGATCTTCTCGATCTCCGTGCGGTCGATGCGCGGCAGGTCGAGGAAGAAGTCGTAGTTGACCTTCTCCTCTTCCACGTGATCGAGGTGCGACTGCATGTTGATCGCCTTGTGCTTCGGATTGCTCTTGTCCTTGGCGGGGCAGACCATCACGCACAGATGGCAACCGGTGCAGTCTTCAGGGGCGACCTGGATGGTGAACTTCTTGCCGCGGAAATCCTTGGCCTTGTAATCCGTGCTGCGGAAGGTGTCCGGCGCGCCTTCGAGGGCGTCGGCGTCGTAGACCTTCGAACGGATCGTCGCGTGGGGGCAGACGATCGCGCACTTGTTGCACTGGATGCAGACTTCGGGGTCCCAGATGGGGATCTCCTGGGCGACGTTTCGCTTCTCCCACTGCGTGGTGGCGGTCGGCCAGGTGCCGTCGACGGGAAAGGCGCTGACGGGCAGGAGATCGCCCTTGAGGGCCATCATCACGCCGGTCACCCGCTTCACGAAATCGGGTGCCTCGTCCGAGACAATGGGCGGGCGGTCCCAGTCGCTGCTCGGCGATGCGGGGACGTCGACCTCGTGCAGATTCTCCAGCGTGCCGTCCACGGCCGCGTAGTTCATCTGCACGATCTTGTCGCCCTTCTTGCCGTAGGTCTTCTTGATCGCGTCCTTGATCCGGGCGATCGCTTCGTCCTTCGGCAGCACGCCGGAGATCGCGAAGAAACACGTCTGCATGATCGTGTTGATGCGCGTGCCCATGCCCGTCTCGCGAGCCACCGAATACGCGTCGATCGTGTAGACCTTGAGCTTCTTGTCGATGATCTGCTGCTGGGCGTCGCGGGGCAGATGGTCGAACACCTCACCCGGCTTGTAGGGGCTGTTGATGAGGAAGGTCGCCCCATCTTCCGCGAACTCCAGCACGTCGTACTTCTCCATGAACACGTACTGGTGGCAGGCGACGAAGTTGGCCTTCGAGACCAGGTAATGCCCGCGGATCTGGTCCGGTCCGAAGCGAAGGTGGGAGATGGTGACCCCGCCGGACTTCTTCGAGTCGTACACGAAGTAGCCCTGGGCGAAATTATCCGTCTCCTCGCCGATGATCTTGATGCTGTTCTTGTTGGCCCCGACGGTGCCGTCCGCCCCGAGGCCCCAGAACACGGCTCGCACCACGTCGTTCGACTCGGTGCTGAAATCAGGGTCGTAATCGAGCGACAGATGCGTCACGTCGTCGACGATGCCGACGGTGAAGTGGTTCTTCGGTTCCTCGGCGTCGAGGTTGTCGAGCACGCCCTTGACCATGGCGGGCGTGAATTCCTTGCTCGACAGGCCGTAGCGACCGCCAACCACCATCGGGTCCTGCCGGAAGTTTGAGAGCCCGGTCTCCTTCGCCTCGCGAAGGGCCGCGAGCACGTCGAGGTGCAGCGGCTCGGCGGGAGCGCCCGGCTCCTTGGTCCGGTCGAGCACGGCGATCTTCTTCACCGTCTCGGGCAGGGCCTGGATGAAGTGCTTGAGGGAGAACGGCCGGTACAGCCGCACCTTCAGCAGCCCGACCTTTTCGCCCCGGGCGACGAGGTGCTCGATGGTCTCATGGGCCGTATCCGCCCCACTGCCCATCAGGATGACCACGCGCTCGGCGTCTTCGGCGCCGACGTAGTCGAAGAGTTTGTACTCGCGGCCGGTCAGCTCGGTGAACTGCTGCATCACCTGCTCGACGATGGCGGGGCATTCGTCGTAGAAGGGATTGCACGCCTCGCGGGCCTGGAAGAACGTGTCGGGGTTCTGGGCCGTGCCTCGAATCCGAGGCCGGTCGGGCGTCAGCGCCCGCTCACGATGGGCCTTGACCGCGTCGTCGTCGACCAGCGCCCCCAAGTCGTCGTCGGTGAGTTCTTCCATGCGGTCGACTTCGTGGCTCGTGCGGAAGCCGTCGAAGAAGTGCAGGAAGGGCACGCGAGTCCTGAGGGTCGCAGCATGGGAGATCGCGGCGAGGTCGTGGGCCTCCTGCACGCTGTTGGAGCAGAGCATGGCGAAGCCCGTCCCGCGACAGGACATCACGTCGCTGTGATCGCCGAAGATCGACAGCGCGTGCGTCGCCAGCGTCCGGGCGCTGACGTGCATCGCGTAGGCGTTCAGCTCGCCGGCGATCTTGTACATGTTCGGGATCATCAGCAGCAGGCCCTGCGAGGCGGTGAACGTCGTGGTCAGCGCCCCGGCCTGGATCGAGCCGTGACAGGCACCGGCGGCGCCGCCCTCGCTCTGCATCTCTGTCACGTCCGGAATCGTGCCCCAGATGTTCTTCCTGCCCTTGGTGGACCATTCATCGGCGAACTCGCCCATGGGCGAGGAAGGCGTGATCGGATAGATCGCGCATACTTCGCTGAGGCGATGGGCGGCGGAAGTCGCCGCCTCGTTGCCGTCTACGGTTCGAATCACTCGATCGGCCATCGATCAGGACTCCTTCGGCTAATCGTTTCTCGCGGGCTCGAGACTCGAGACCCGCATGCGTCGTGTCGGGGTGAATTACGTCGTGCAGCCTTACACAGCCGCCTTACTCGCCTTCTCCCGGCTCCGGGAGCTCAGCCAGTCACACCAGCCGTCGATCCCCTCGCCTTTGTAGGCCGAACATTCCAGAAGCTCAACATTCGGATTCAGTTGGCGGATATCCTGGCGGAAGCTGTCGAGGTCGAACGGCACGTGGCCGACCAGATCCATCTTGTTGAGCAGGACAACCGCCGATTCGTACACAAGGTACGGATGTTTGGCCGCTTTGTCATCTCCCTCCGCGATACTGAACATCCCTGCCTTCAGGTCCTGCCCGAGATCGAAGCCCACGGGACAGATCAGGTTCCCCACGTTCTCGATGAACAGCACGTCGAGCTCGTCGAGCGTCAGGTGGGCGAAGGCCTGGCGGACGTGGTTGGCGTCGAGATGGCAGCCGCGGCCGGTATTGATCTGCACCACCTGATCACAGGTCTGGGCAAGGCGATCGGCATCGCGCTGCGTGGTCAGATCACCCACCATCACGCCGACCTTCAACTCATCGCCGACGCGGCGGAAGGTCTCCTGCAACAGCGTGGTTTTGCCGCAGCCGGGCGCGCCGATGAGGTCGAGGGCGAACACGCCGGCGTCGGTAAAGCTCTGGCGGTTGAGGGCCGCCATCTCGTCATTCAGTTTCAGGACGTTTTCGACAACGTTAACCTGTTTCATGGTGACACTCCTGTGGTTCGGGGCGCGGGTCGGGCATATCTTCCACGTCGAGCGACACGAGCGCCAGCTCGTCGCCGCCGATCGGGGTCGGCCGGCCGCAACCGCATTCACATTCAACGAACAGTTCGTCGGCCTCGAACTCCCGGCCGCAGTCGGGACAACGGAGGCGCCAACGAAGCATCTCGAGATCGAGGGCAGAATCGGCGTAGGGCGTGTCGTCGGTGGCGGCCTGCCAGGCCCACTGCATCGCGTCTTCCACCACGCCCCGCATCGGCCCCACGCGCACCGCGACCCGGGTCACGGTCGCGTCCGCCGGGGCGTGCTGGTCGACGAGTTCGATCAAGGCGCGGGCGATGGACAGTTCATGCATGGCTCGCTCCGATCCCGCGGGCGACCACACGGATGGCTTGGGGATGGAAGCCGACACTGCTCCCGAGCCGACTGCTCGCCGGGTAAGGCGGGGGGGGGGCGGGCTGGCGGCACAGGGGGGGCG
>CAYFQS010000206.1:0-6780 GCA_964345245.1 uncultured Planctomycetaceae bacterium
GAAGTCGCTTTATCGCAATAACTTGCGGACTAAGTTCATGGCATTCGTGTCAGGATGAATTAGGCGAGCGGTAGCATCCCCCAAACAAATCATCCTGACCCGAATGGCACTGCCGCGTGGAAGGGTGATGTGCGGCTGAGGTTATGGATCGGGCGGTCCGGCGGAGCGTCCGTGGCGGGGCTCGGTCATCAACCGATACGGCTTGGGGCGACGTTTGACCTCACGCGGCTCCACCCGGCCCGAACGGTTGGCGACTTCGCGGCCGGCGATGCGGACCGAGCCGGCGCGGCTCAATGCCTCGGGATCGCGGCACGCGACGGTGTCGCGGCAGGGCGCCGCGGCCCCGATCTGCTGGAGATCGGCGGCGATCGTGCCCACCGCCGCGCTGCATGCGGCGCCCTTCCCGTCCTGCTAGATTTGTCCGAGGAACGCCCAGAGCACCACCTCGGTGGAGTAGATCATCTCATCGCCGAACAGTCCGTCGGAGCGACGGAAGAGTTGTTCAATCGTCTCCGCGTCAAGCACGTCGGCGAAGCCCAGGCCGGATGACTGCGGAAACGAATTCAGCACGTCCTGAAAGCGCGCGTCGTCGCCGCGAACCTCACTACTGAGTAAGCTGTTCATCGTAAAAGCCCTCCCTGACTTTCGTGGGTACATGAGGCAAGGAGGGCCTTTAACTAACATCGGCCAAGGATGGCCGGATGCATTATCCAAAGGCGATGATTCACGCAAGGCCGAGAGTTTTTTCATTTACCGGCCGTGCAGACGCCTCCGCCGCGTCCTCACCCCCCGAAATTCGACGGCAGTGCCATTCCATCCTGACACTTTTCCGATCCGGAATTGGCTGCGGGAATGGGCCCGGCTGGATTTGAACCAGCGACCTCACCCTTATCAGGGGTGCGCTCTGACCAACTGAGCTACGAGCCCCGGTTGCATTGCGCGGCGCATCGCAACGCGGTTCACCAAGCATTTTAACAGACGATTCAGGGTTGACAAGGTGCGTGAGACGTTTTGGTTCCAGTGTTCAGTGTGTTTCGATCTCTCGGACACGCCCCGCTGAAGCGGGGACGCGCCAAGGGGGCAACGACACGCCCCGCGGAAGCGGGGACGCGCCAAAGGGGCAACGCCGCGCCCCGCGGAGGCGCCCGGTCACTGGCATGTTGCTTCGCCGTCGAGCACGTCCGCGGGGACGTGGGCGAGGTCGGCGGCGGTCCAATGGGCGCCGTGGCTGCGCAGCGTCGGCTCGTCGAAGCTCGTGGTGAGTCCGAGCCGCCAACTCCCGGCGGCACGGGCGGCCTGGATGCCGTTCGGTGCATCTTCGATCACGAGACATTGGCTCGCGGGCAGGTCGAGCTTCGCCGCGGCGGTCTCGAAGGCCTGGGGGTCGGGCTTCTTGCGCTCGATGTCGGTGCCGGTGACCACGGCGTCGAAGTGGTCGGTCGGCACGCCGATCTGCTTGAGATTGCCTTCCATCTTGACGCGGTCGGCGCTGGTGGCCACGGCGAGCTTCAACCCGCGCCGCCGGCAATCCCCGATGAACTCAAGGGCGCCCGGCAGCGGCTCGAGTCGGCCGCGGATGATATCGAGGTAGATCGCGTAGGTGCGGGCCTTGTCCCGGGCAAGGTCGATCTCGAGGCCGTGCTTCTCAGCCGGCCCGCCGACGTAGCGGTCCTCTCCCGCCCCGACAAAAGGCAGGAAGTCTTCCTCCGGAACGTCGACATCGTAAGTCTCACGAAACATGCGGCGAGCGGCCTCACAGATGAACGGCTCGCTGTCACACAGCACGCCGTCCATGTCGAAGATGACGCCACGGATGGGGCGGGTCGATTCATTCATGGTGAAGCAGGTTATCCGAAGGCGGGGCGGCGTTCACTCGGTCAGATGCCGGCGAATGAAGTCGGCGCGGGCGGAGCGACGTTCGGCGCCGTCGAGTCGCCGCCCCACCATCTTCTGGAGATGGGCCGGTTGGGTCAGCAGCATCATTTCATTGATCGCGTCGGCCTCGACGTCGCGGATGAGCCCCACGCCGATGCCGAGGCGCAGGTAGGTCAGGTGCCGCATGGTCTCTTCACTGGTCAGCAGTCGGGCGTTGGCGAGCACGCCCCATGCACGGTAGACACGGTCCTCGACGATTTGCCGCCGCTCGTTCATCAGGGCCCGACGCGCCCGGCGTTCGTACTCGATCACCTGGGGGATGACTTCCTGCTGGAAGTCAGTGAGCACTTCCTGCTCGGTTCGGCCGAGCGTGGTCTGGTTGGAGATCTGGAAGAAATCGCCGATGGCGTCGGTGCCTTCGCCGTAGAACCCGCGGACGGCCATGTGCATGTCGCGGGCGGCCTGGCGGACCTTCTCGATCTCCCCGGTCAGCTTCAAGGCCGGCAGGTGCAGCATCACCGACACGCGAATGCCCGTGCCCACGTTGGTCGGGCAGGCGGTGAGGTAGCCAAGCCGCTGCGAATAGGCGAAGTCGAGGTTCATCTCCAGCGAGTCGTCGATCATGTTCGCCTGGGCGTAGGCGTCGTCGAGCTGCATCCCGCTACGGATCACCTGCATCCGCAGGTGGTCTTCCTCGTTGACCATGACGGCGAGGGATTCGTCGGTCCCGACGGCCACGCCGCGGGCGGCGCCTGCGTCGCCGTGCTGCTTGGAGATCAGGTGCCTTTCGACGAGCAGTTGCCGGTCGAGGCGCGACAGGGCGCCGAGGTCGACCCATTCGATTTTCGGCTGGGTGTGCAGATCGTTGATGTGGTGGCGACAGGTCTGCAGCAGGTCGCGGCACTGGTGATCGCTGGCCCGGCAGACGAAGGGGTAGCCGGCGATGTTGCGGGCGAGGCGCACCCGGCAGGAGATCACCACGTCCGAGTGAGGGCCGGCCCCCTTGAGCCACGGACTGGAGCGGCTGGACAATTCGTCGAGGTTCATGACTTTTCCGCCTCCATGCGGCGCATGTCGTCGCGAAGCCGGGCGGCCCGCTCGTAATGCTCGGAGGCGACCGCCTCGTCCAGCTCGCGGCGAATCTGGCGGAGGCGCTGCTGCCGCAACTCGTCGACCCCGGAATGGCAGGGCATCTTGCCGATGTGCTGCGAACTGCCTTCGTGATATCGCTCGAGGAGCGGCACCAGGGCTCGCTCGAACGTCTCGTAGCACACCGGGCAGCCGAGCAGCCCGCGCTTGCGGAATTCGCTGTAGGTCAGCCCGCAATGCTCGCAGGCGACTTCGCTCTGCGGCTTCTCCGCCCCGCTATGCTTGAGCACAAAATTCTCGAGCAGTTCGTTGATCGGCATCTCCGGCGACTTCGCCGTCACTCCCGCCTCCACCGCGTGCTGCTCGCAGAGGTGCTTTTCGATCTTCTCGCCGTTCTCAATCTCGATGAGGTGAACGGTGGCCTGGTTGTCGCACTTATCGCACTTCATGAAGCTCAGACCTCCACGTAATTTTATGAACAGCGGCGGATCGGATCAATCCGAAAAACGTCCCGCAGCCCGGCCCGCCCGGCCCTGCTGTTCGAGGGCTTTGCCGAAACCGCGAGGTCCGCAGCTCACGGTCGCCCCGCATCGGGGTTCGTGATGACGACGGGCTCCCGGGGCTGGAGGCCCGGCGGCTTGGGCGGCCTTGCCGGCGACGCGATATCCTCGCCGGCGCATAACAAACCCCCGCAAGCGACGGGGGCGGGAACTGGCCCGGCAGGAATCGAACCTGCAACCTCCTGATCCAGAGTCAGGCGTTCTGCCAATTGAACTACGGGCCACGGGCTGATGGAGATTCCAGTCGACGCCTCGGCATTGGCCGAGGGGCGAGCAGCTCACGCCGACGCGGCCTTCATGTCATTCAGGCGCCTGGCGAGGCGACTCTTGCGGCGGGCGGCGGCGTTCTTGTGGATCGTCCCCGTCGCCGCGACCTTGTCCAGCGTCTTCGACGCCTTACGGTACGCCTCCTCGGCGCCCGAGACGTCGTGATCGTGAATCTTGCTCAAGAACTCCTTCACGTCGTTCTTGATGCGGCCTTTGCGCCAGCGGTTCCGGGCCCGCTGCTTTTCATTCTGTCGAATACGCTTTTTCGCTGACAACGAGTGCGCCATCGCCACAGTTCCTCTATTGGGGTATCGGCTGAAAACGTCGCAAGCCCCGAATTATCGCATCTCCGCCGGAAAAAGCAACCCCCGACGCGATTCGAAGGCGCACCAACGGGATCAAGCTCCGTCATGGCCGGGGCGAGCGGCCTCCCCGGCGGGGATTCGGCCGGCCTTGCTTCAGCGAGTGCCGGAGCACACCACCGACCCGGCGTGGCGGCTTCAGCCGCCATGACCTCGCCCCATCGAGGGCCGGGGCACACCATCGACCTGCGCCGCGCCACGGAGCGTCCCGCGCCCCGCTGAAGCGGGGCCCCGCCGCGGATACCGACCTGCTCAGAACAGCCCCGGTTGGCTCCCGTCATCCCGGTTCCGGGAACGGGACGGCCGGGGGCCGGATTTCCGGGGACGGGGCTTCGCCTGCTCCCCGCCGGTGGTCACCTCGGATTCGAACTCGCCGTCCGCCACCCGGGTGCGGATGGCCTGGCCTTCGCTCACGTCGCCGGTCGAGCGGACCAGCCGCCCTTCCCGGTCGGTGGTCACCGAGTAGCCGCGGTCGAGGATCGCGGTCGGACTGACCGCCTGGAACTGACGGGCGAGGGCGTCGAGCCGGGAACGCTCCCGGTCAATCCGGCGGACCATCGCGGCCCGGAGCATTTCGCCCTGCCGCGGCGGATCGCGCCCCGCATCGACGGTCAGCCGGCGCAGCCCATGCTGCAGCGAGCGCTGCTGGGCATTGAGCGTCTGCCTTGCCGCGCGCAGCCGGGCCATGGGGGCGAGTTGCGAAAGCCGGCGATCGCAGCCGTCGACCCGCCTCCGGGCGGCGTGGACGACTTCCCGTAACGCGGTGCGCAGGGCGAGGCGTTTGGTTTCCAGTTCGCGCCGATGCACGTCGATGACCTCGCCGGGCCGGGTGAAAAAGCGATGCCGCGCCACCGCGGCCAGCCGGGCCGCGGCGTTCTCCGCCCGTCGGCGCAATGCGGCCCGAAGGCGGTGGGCGAACTGGTCGAGTTGATGATGCTGTTCCTCGACGTCGCTGGTCAGCCGCACCGCGGCCTGGGTCGGCGTCGAGCAGCGCAGGTCGGCTACGAGCTCCGCGACCGTCGTGTCCACCTCGTGCCCGATCGCCGCCACCACCGGCACGGCGCAGTGGAGCACGGCGTCGGCGACGACGCGCTCGTTGAAGGCCCACAGGTCTTCCAGCGACCCGCCCCCGCGGGTGAGGATCACCGCGTCGATGCCCCAGCGTTCATGGTCGGCACTGACGGCGTTGAGCGCGGCGGCGACCTCCTCGGCCGCGCCTTCGCCCTGCACCCGCACGTCGATCTGGCACAGCTCGACGCCCGGGAACCGCGACCGGGCGGTGCGGATCACATCGTGTACCGCGGCCCCGGTTCGGCTCGTGATCACGGCGATGCGGCGGGGCATGATCGGCAGCGGCCGCTTGCGCTGCTCCTCGAAGTAGCCGAGCTTCCGCAATTCATCGCAGAGCTGGCGGAACCGCAGTTCCAGCGCCCCTTCGCCGACGGGCTCGAGGGAGTCAATGTAAAGCTGCAGCCGGCCCTGGGGACCGTAGTAATCGAACCGCCCTTTCGCCACGACCTGCTGGCCCCGTTCAGGTCGGAATCGGCACCGCCGGGCCGACGACGCCCACATCACGCAGTTCAGAACGTTCTGATCATCCTTAAGCGACAAATACCAGTGCTTGCGGTCGGAGAGATTGCTGATCTCGCCGACCACGTGGACCGGCGAGGGCACGCGGTCGGCGAGGACGCGCTTGATCAGGTCGGTCGCCTGGCTGACCGAGATCGGCCGGGCCTGGTCGAAGCTGCGATAGCGCGCGCGTTCACGGCGGGCCGGCCCGCCGACGTCCCGCGGCTTGACGCTGTCCGGGTTGAAAGGCAATCGATCGGTCATCGCGCCCCGTACCATAACACAGTCGGACCGTCGCCCCACCGGTTGGCGGACGGACGGCGATTCGCTGAAGCGGATGCGCGCCGAAACCCCGGCCCGACTCGCTTCAGCGAGTGCGGGGGATTGCGATCCGGGCCTCCGCGTCCGCTGCGGTCCGGCTTGGCGGCCGATCCGCCCCGAAATTCGCCGCGCGTGTGGGTTGTTGACCGTCGCAATTCGCGTTATAGTATTCGGTTTCCCCACGATCCGGTGGGGTGAGGTGGTGTGCGCCGCTGGGCGTTCCAGAGCCAGCCACGAATGTAGAGGCGACCGGAGAACCGGCATGGCAGTCAAGCTTCGCTTCAAGCGAATGGGTAACCGCAATCGGCCTTTCTACCGCCTGACCGCGGTGGACGGGCGGCTTCAGCGCGACGGCCGAGTCATCGAGGAACTCGGCACCTACGATCCGCGGCACAAGGAGGTGAACCGCCAGGTCAGCTTCGACCTCGACCGGTGCCGATACTGGCTGAGCGTGGGAGCCCAGCCGAGCGAAACGGTCGCAGCACTGCTGACCAAGCAGGGGCTGAAGGCGACGCCCGGGACGAAGATCGAGGATCAGCCGGCAGCGCCGGTCGCAGAGGCGGCCGAGCCGAAGAAGCAATCCGCCCCGCCGCCGGAGCAGCCGGCGGCCGACCCGGTCCCGGCCGCCCAGACCCCGGCCGAGGCCGCCGAGGCACCGAAGAAGCAGTCCGCCCCGCCCCCTGAACAGCAGACCGCCGAAGCCGGCGAGGGCGGCGAAGCGCAGAGCAACAGCGAGT
>CAYFQS010000207.1:0-6765 GCA_964345245.1 uncultured Planctomycetaceae bacterium
GGGTCTCATAGCCGAGGTCTTCGAACTTGGGCTGGGTGTGGAACTTCCCGATCCCGAAGGTGCGGTAGCCGAGTCCGGCCATGGCGCGGGGCAGGTACGCCCCGCATCGCTGTTCCATGTTCGCGGCCTGGGCTTCGACCGGTCGCGGCGGGCCGTTCTGCCACACCGCCGTCTTCGGCGACTCGCAGCCGGTGCGGATGATGTACCTGGCCGGCACGCATACCGGGCACGACGAATATCCGTGGAGAAACGTCGCCCCTCGCCGCACGAGCCGGTCGAGGTTCGGCGTGACGATGTCGGCATTACCCAGCGCGGCGATGGTGTCGAACCGCTGCTGGTCGGTCATGATGAACAGCACGTTGGGTCGGGTAGGCATGCGGTCCATTATGCCCGTTATGTCGCGGTTGACAATTGGCGGCATGATGCCGGCGCGGCCTCGCTTCAGCGAGCCGCGCGGACGATTCGCGGAGGCGTCGCGCCTGTGGTGCGGGCGATGGGGCGAAGGCCGGTGACGTTGTGGAGAATGGTGGATTTCACGGCGGCTCGCTGAAGCGAGGCCGCGCCGGGGGAAGCGGGGGAATTCAGGGCTCGGCATGAGCGGCATCGGCGAGGTTGGTGGCGGTGATGCGGCCGTGTGACGCGTGCCATTGCACGTCGCCTTCGTCGACCAGGAACACCTGCGGGCTCTGGTGACGAATGCCCAGGCGCTCGGCGAGCGACCGGCACAGGTCGCGGTGTTGCTGCACTACGACAACGCCGGCCGGCTCGTCCGGATGAGCCGAGAGGTACGACTCGAACTCATCGAGGGCCTTGTTGCTTGTCGGGCAGATCATCGAGTGTTTGAACACCCAAGCCGGCCCGGAGGATGACAGCAGCTCGTCGAGCTGCTTTTCGCTGCTGATGCGCTGGTACGACATGGGGGAATGGTAGGCCGAACGGCGCGGATTGACCGCGCGGAACCGCGGTGGTGGAAACAGGATAGGGGTATTGGGGATTCACCGCGGCGCGTCCCCGCTTCAGCGGGGCGCGGTCGGTGATCATGGAGTGTCGCTCGCTCTCGCTGAAGCGAGGCGAGCCCCGGAACAACTTCTCACCCTCGCTGAAGCGAGGCGAGCCCCACGGAGTCACACGCCGGCGGTCTTGCCGACGAGTTCGTCGTTGGTCTTGAAGTGCTCGAGCGCCTTGAGCAACTGCTGGACCTGGTCGATGGGCTTCATGTTCATCAGCCGGCGACGCAGGGCGGCGGTGGTTTTCAGCGTATGCTCATCGAGCAGCAGGTGCTCCTTGCGGGTGCCGGAGGCGGCAAGGTCGATCGCGGGATACACGCGCTGGTTGGCGATCTCGCGATCGAGGATCAGTTCCATGTTGCCGGTGCCCTTGAACTCCTCGAAGATCACCTGGTCGCCCCGGGAGCCGGTGTCGACGAGGCAGGTGGCGATGATGGACAGCGACCCGCCTTCCTCGGTGTTGCGGGCGGCGCCGAAAAGCTGCTTGGGCACGGCGAGGGCGCGGGAATCGAGCCCGCCGCTGAGCGTTCGGCCGCTGGAGACCACGCCCGGCGCGGTGTTGAACGCCCGGCCGAGGCGGGTGAGCGAGTCCATGAGGATCACCACGTTCTTGCCCTGCTCGGCGAGGCGCTTGGCTCGCTCGATGGCGACGATCCCGAGGCCGATGTGCCGCTCCGGCGGGTGGTCATTGCTCGAGGCGAGCACGTCGCAGGGGCTGTTGCGGCGGAAGTCGGTGACTTCCTCCGGCCGTTCGTCGATGAGCAGGGCCCACGTGATCACGTCCGGGTGATTGCGGTGGATGGCGGTGGCCATCTGCTGGAGCAGGACGGTCTTGCCCGCCTTGGGGGGCGAGACGATCATGCCGCGCTGCCCGTAACCGATGGGGCAGAACAGGTCGATCAGTCGGCACGGCGGCGGACAGCCGGGATACTCCAGCGTGAGCCGGGGCTGCGGATCGATCGACGTCTGCTCTTCGAGCACGGGCGGGCGCTGGAACCGGCCCACCGGCGCGTCCTCGATCTCCAAGACCTGCTCAACCCGTGGGGCCTGGGCCAGGGCCTTGGCGGTCTTCGACTTCTTGCGTTTCTTGCCGTTGTTCTCCGGCCCGTATTTGCCCCCCACGTTGACGGTGAGCGTATAGCCGGGGCGCAGCTCGTGCTTGTCCACCAGCCGGATCGGCACAAGAGGATCGTTCGGACGCTCTACGAGCGTGTTGTCCAGTTGTCGCAGTCGCCCATCGGCGCCACGCGACAGGTCAAGTATACCGGTGCGTCGGTGCATCAGAAGAATCTACATGTAACGGTGCGTGGTTGGCTCAGCCACGAGAGGACAATGCAGTTGAGCCACCTCTTGCTATATGTATCGGCTAAATCGACTTTCCTGTCAAGTCCCTTCCTGGAATATCTCCCCGACATTCAAAAGATCGCTACATCGCCCCGCGGGTGACGGTCCATCGCACGTCGCTGAAGGGCGGGGTGACCATGGCCGCCGCGTGGTACGGGTACGTGAGCACCTGGGCGATCGCCTGGCCCGGCTTCGGCTCCGTAATCACCGCCCGCAGATGCAGTGTCCCCTCCATCACACGCACGCCGGTGATCCGCACCGCGTATCCGGCGGTGGGTTTCCGGCCGAGGGCGATCACGGCCACGACTGAATCCGGCCCGCCCTGGCGCTTCAGCGCCGCGAGGTTCGGGATCGGGAAGTTCGCCACCTCGTCGTCGCTGAGCAGCACCGCCCGACGGGGCGTGTTGATCCGCCTGGCTTCGCCGGCCCGCGAGGCGACGATCGTCGCCTCGCTCGGCCCGCCGTCGCCCTTCATGGCGTCGCACCCGCCGGTCAACATCAGACCGCTCAGCACGGCGCACGTCCACAGGTTTGCCCGCATGGTCCTGCCCTTCCTGCGGCAGATTGATCGCTTGAAAATTGGCGACATGAGCAGTTTAGCTCGTTTCCCGTCCGGTGCAAGGCCTGTGATGAGAATACTCGCGAAATCGGGGTTTATTTGAGCGGCCGGCTATCTAGCCGCCCACGCCCAGCCAGCCGAAGATCGTTTCCTTGCCGATGATGAGCTGCACGCCGGTCAGGAAGACGATCACCAGAATCACCAGCCGGAAGGCCCATTCGCTCATGAGGCGGTTGATCCGGGCGCCGATGAAGGTGCCCACCGGCACGAGCGGCACGAGCCACAGCCCCTGCCACAGCGTCGAGGGGTCGATGAGTCCCATGATGCCGTAGGGGATGAGCTTCACGTTGTTGACGATGAAGAAGTAGATCACCGCGGTGCCGATGAAGGCGCTTTTCGGCAGGTGCTGGCCGATGAGAAAGATGGTGATCACCGGGCCGGCGGCGTGGGCGAGGGTCGAGGTGATCCCGGCGAACAGCCCGGCGGTCGAGCCGGACGTCCACGTCGAGCGCAGCTTCCAGTGTGGGGCGAAGCGGCGGCGGACCTGGTCGGCGACGACGTAGAGCACGCAGATCACGCCGATGCCGATCGCCAGCCCGCGCTCGTCGATCGAGTCCATGATCAGCGCGCCGACGGTGATGCCGACGACCGATGCCGGCAGCAGGTAGAGCAGGTTCCGCCGATCCCATTTCCCCCAGTGGTGATAGACGCTGAAGATGTCGGCGGCGATGAGCAGGGGCAGGAGGGTGGCCACGCCGCGCTGGCTGCCCATGGCGAGCACGAACATGGGCACGGCCACGATGCCGACCCCGCCGCCGAACCCGCTCTTGGCGATGCCGACGAGCACCACCGCGGCCCCGGCGAGGAGCCAGCCGTGCCACGGCAGATCGGGCACGAGTTCTACAGCCAATGACAGCATGAGCAGCTAGCGGCAGCACCGCGGACCGACTGAGATCAGAGTTCGACTTCGATCTCCCGGTCTTCCTCGCTGGAACGGTAGATCGCGTCGATGATCGCCTGCACGATCCGGCCGTGCTCGCCCGTGGCCGGCGGCTGCTCGCGGGTGGTGACGCTGTGGATGAACGCCTCGTACTGACCGTCCCAGCGGTCGGTGTTCTTGATCTTCGGCTCGATGTCGACGTTGCGGCCGTCCATCTCGGTGCTGAGCACCACGTCGCTGCCGCCGAGGGAGAAGGTGATCCCGCCCCGGTCGCCCATGACGGCGATGAGGTTGGGCATCCGCTGCTGGGGGAAGTTGCCCGCCCAGGTGACGTTAATGTCGAGCGTGAGCCCGCCGTCGAATCGCACGAGAGCGTGGGCGGCGTCTTCCACGTCGCACACGCCGTCCAGCTTCGGCGGGCCGGCCCACATGCCTTCGTAGACGTAATCGCCCATCCGCTTGCCGAAGTTGCAGTAGACCTTCCCGCTCACCCGCCGGGGTTTGGGGAAGTCCGTCAGATAGAGCACCTGGTCGATCGCGTGGACGCCGATGTCGATCAGCGGCCCGCCGCCGGAGATGGCTTTGGTGGTGAACCACCCACCGAGACCGGGGATGCCCCGGCGGCGGTAGAGTGTCGCCTTGGCGTGGTAGGCCTCGCCCACGCGCCCCGCGTCGATGAAGGCCCGGGCCGTCTGCGACGCCGGGCCATAGCGGTAGACAAAGCCCATCTGAAGGATGCGGCCGGCCTTGCTCGCCACCTCGTTGATCTCGGCGCATTCCGCGGCGTTCATCGCCATGGGCTTCTCGAGCAGCACGTCCTTGCCCGCCTGCATCGCCGCGACCGCCAGGTCCTTGTGGAACTTGTTGGGTACGCACACCGCCACGGCATCGATCTCGTCGCGGTCGAACACCTTCTGCGGATCGGTTTCGACGTTCGGGATGTCCTCGGCCTCGGCGAGCACCTTCGCCGCTTGTTCGTTCACATCGGCCACGGCAATCACTTCCACGCCGTGCCGCTTGGCGACCTGGGTGTGCAGCTTGCCGATCACCCCGGCTCCGATAATTCCCATGCGAATGCCCATGCGGTGTTCCTTATCTGCGATTCCGGCGAAAAAGGGCAGTATAGAGCGCGGCGGGCGATAAGCAACGAACGGGCGCTGAAGCAAAAAAACCGAAATCCGAAACCCCGAATCAAATCCGGATGCCGCATGCCGAGGTGAGTCAAGCTCTGCACGCGGTCCGTATGGACGCGTCGGACGTTGGAGCATTCGGATATTCGGGCATTGGTTCGGGTTTCGGGTTTCCCGCCTTCGGTTTTTTCCTTCGTGCGTTTCGCCATTCCTGTGCTAGAATGAACCAAGGACGAGAGATGTCAGACACGCCATTCACATCTTCGGCCGGGTCGGCCGCCGCGACGCGGTGCCTGCTGTGGTTGCCCCGCGGCTGCGACGCCCCGGTGGACCTGCTCGAGGCGCTGCGTTCGCGGAGCGTGGGGGTGCGGGAAGTGGCGCATGCGCCCTCGGTGATGTCGGAATTGGCCCTGCACGACTATGCCGCGCTGGTGATCGTGAACGTCGACGGGAGCCGGGAGGCGGACCGCCTGATCGCATCGGTCGAAAAATACCACCCCGACGTGTCCGTGCGGCGGTACTGTCCCGCCTCGCCCCAGCGTCTGCAGCGCGTCCGGACGACCTGTGCGCCGGCGGAAGCTGCGTCAGCAGCGGCGGATGATGCCGACCGGGTCGAGCCGGACGAGATCAGCCCGGAGCCGGCGGCGGATGTCGAGCCAGCCGCGGCGCCTCCGGCCGCCTCCGCCCGGCCGTTCCACGGGCTTGAAGACGATGTTGAGTCTGACGATGAGCAGCTCGAGCCGCCGCTGCTGACCGAGGAAGAACTGGCCATGCTGCTTGGCGACGACGACGCCGACGAGGAGCCGACGCCATCGTGATCCCGCCCCCTGACCACAGGCCGAACGCCGTGCTCGTGGTCGGTGATCGCGCGTTGGCCGAGCCGCTGCGCGGTCGGGGCGACGTGGCCGTCGTAGCCGTCGATCACTACCTCGACGCCCTGGGCGAGATGGCCCATCGTCGGGTGGATGCGGTGGTCGGGCGGCTGCTGCCCATGGGCGCGGCGGTCGAGCCGACTGTCCGGGCCCTGCGGCAGGTCGCCCCAGCCAGCCGGCTGCTGCTGGTGGTCGATGCCGAGGAAGAGCCGACCGCGATGCGGGCGGTGCGGCTGGGGGTGGACGATTACCTGGTCGAGCCGATCACGGGCGACGCGGTGGCGCGGTCCCTGGCTGAAGCCGGCAACGGCTGGGCCGCGAGTCCCGGTGAGTCGGCGGTTGCCGGCGAAGCCGTCGCCATGGACGAGTCCACCGAAGCCGAACTGATCGACCGGCTCGTCCGGCATCGGCCGGGCCTGCGTGAGCTGGCCCTCCAGCAGTTGCAGCAGCGCGTCAAGCTCGGAGACCTGCGCATTGTCGACCAGCGCGATGAGCAGGCCCGGGCGTGTCTGCCCCTGCGGTTCGCCGGGCGACGGGTTGGCTACCTCGTCAGCCATGAAGCCGACGGTGACGTCCTGCGGCCTCACGCCGACTGGCTTGCCCGCTGGCTCGCGCTCGACGCCCACATCCATCAACTCAAGGACATGGCCCTGCGCGACGAGTTGACCGGCGTGTGGAATCGGCGCTACTTCAAGCGATTCTTCGACTCGATCCTCAATCGCGCCCGGCAGCAGCGCTTCCGCGTGACGCTCATGCTCTTCGACATCGACGATTTCAAGGTCTTCAACGACCGCTACGGCCACGACGCGGGTGACGAGATCCTCTGCGAGGCCGCCCGTCTCATGCAGGCCGAGGTCCGCCGGCGCGACGTGGTGGCGCGGATCGGCGGGGGCGAGTTCGCGGGGGTCTTCTG